>NZ_JAFNMX010000029.1:0-607 GCF_026537015.1 Gilliamella sp. B2887
CGAGTAAACCTAAAGACAAGATCACATATACAAATCTATTCTATAATTCTTACTCTGAACAATTATCCTAAAATTCAGGAAATAAAATAATAAAGAACTCTATGAGGTACACTTGTGTTTTTTTATTATCAAATTTTGTTTTGTGTTAATTTTAATGTGTTATGGAATATATGCATAAATACAGAAATGTAAAGTATAAAAATGTACAAAAGTTCATTCGATATAATTTTTCCGAATTATTGATAAAAACGATGATGTAGTATTTTTAATAAAAAAGAGGCATTTTATAAATAATGCAAATGAATACAATTTCTGAAAGTTTAAAAAATTATGGAATAGTTATTATAATGAGACCCTCAAGATAACTCCTTAGACTTATTGTCTCAAATTGATGTGACTAAGCGATCACAAATTTTGAGTATAAATTCATTATTTAAAATGGTCATAAAGTTCTAAACATAATAATGTCAGAATCAAAAATCCTTCCTTTATATATAATACGTAGAAATAAATAAGTATAGTAAGAAAGATATGTTGAAAAAGAATGAATTTTTTAAAATCTTAAAAGTATGGTATGTAATGATATTTCAAACGTTTTAATATATTC
>NZ_JAFNMX010000030.1:0-602 GCF_026537015.1 Gilliamella sp. B2887
AAAAAAAATCTTCATTTAAATCAGTTAAAAGCATAATAAAGAAAAATAAATAAGCTAATAAACTTAATACACCAGCGGCTATTGCTGAATACTTTAACCGAAGCAAAGTCGGTGTATCCACTGCGTGAGGAAAGTATAAAGCGTGGATTTTCGGGATTCTGACCGCATACGATTGATACTGGTTATCATCATCGCTTTTATCCACGACCATTTCAACATAATCGCCATTTTTAAAACTAATATGGGTTAATTTGCCTTCGACAAATTTACGCCCGACATAGCAACTAAATTTTTTACCTTCTAAGGTAATACTGCCCACTGACAGCGTAGTCAATAACGCAGCCGCTACGCCAAACGCCCCAGTAATCAGCGATCCTATCATGGCGATTAAGCCGACATTATTCGAGCCAATCTCTTTTGAGTCATCAATAATTTGTAGCTGGCTGACTGTGCCTTTTAACAGGCTATATCGTTTAGCCATACTGTTACTGTTCAGTATGATTTAATTTGGGTGGTTGATTATCCATATCTGGCGTAAAACCCCGCTCATCAATCACCTCGACCCAATCCGGTATAATGGGCGTTCGGCAGTAATAAGTGGC
>NZ_JAFNMX010000031.1:0-562 GCF_026537015.1 Gilliamella sp. B2887
CTCTGATTGCCTAGGCATCCACCGTGTACGCTTAATTTCTTAACCTTACAACTCACAGTTGTCTTGGTTTTAATTACGCTTTTTTCTCTTTTCTACTTCTTCACATTCATATTTTCATACAAATGCTTTCCGTAAAAACGAGAACTCGTTTCTTTCAGCTTGTTCCTAATTGTTAAAGAGCTTTATCTTTCTATTTACTCTTATAAGTAAATACAAACATAATTTAGTTAAAAAGAGACTTCTTTAATGGTGGAGCTAAGCGGGATCGAACCGCTGGCCTCCTGCGTGCAAGGCAGGCGCTCTCCCAGCTGAGCTATAGCCCCATTTTCTTTCACTTCTTCAACCCGTTAAAGCCAAAATCAGCAAAAAATAAGTTGAATTGGTGGGTCTGAGTGGACTTGAACCACCGACCTCACCCTTATCAGGGGTGCGCTCTAACCACCTGAGCTACAGACCCAATAAAGTGACTCTTTTCTTAACAAACAATCTGTGTGAACACTTACGAGCACTTCGTAAGGAGGTGATCCAACCGCAGGTTCCCCTACGGTTACCTTGTTACGAC
>NZ_JAFNMX010000032.1:0-540 GCF_026537015.1 Gilliamella sp. B2887
TATGAAAAAAATATTAATAGAGCAGCCATTATCTGATTATAGCGAAACTTACGCATGGTTAACCGATGTTATTGAATCGCTAAATGGAAAAGAAAACAGGCTACAAATCAGGATTTTACCAAGAGTTACAGCTGATATAAAGTTATATATCAACCAGAATAGGCACCTTGAGTATTTTAACAACTTAAAACATGGTGTTGATGATGTATGGCAGATCCCTAATTTTGTTGGTGCTGTCTACCTTGGTGCGATTAATGAAGGTGACAGAATTGAAAAAAATATATTTAATCAATCGGTAGGTGAACAATTACTTATTTATCAAAACGGTAGATTAAATGAATTGGTGACATGGCATACAGCTGTTGATACTAGCATTATTTTCAAATTCAATAATAAATTACCGCCAAACAATTTTACTTTTGTTTTTAATGATAACAATGATGATGAGATTACAACGAAAACAAGTGAAGTAAAGTACAGATATAGCGAAGCTTACGCGGTAAAATTAAATGATGTTTATATTTCAAATGTTAAACTACA
>NZ_JAFNMX010000033.1:0-512 GCF_026537015.1 Gilliamella sp. B2887
TGTTTTAGCGAAATAGTTTATTGAGAAAATTATTTTTACTTTAATAATTAAATAAAACTTCCAATGTCTATTTAAGACGATACCTGTTTACTTTATGATTTTAAATAATTTTTTGTTGGTTGAATTCATGATATTGTTCATTAAATTGATAAAAAAAATTAAAATAAAATTGCATTTCTCGCTGGCAATTTAATATGAATTCGCATATAATGCGAAAACTTTCAGTTAAGAAAGTGAAAATCAGTTTAAAAAAAATGTAAATATTTAAGGAGAAAGTTATTATGATGTACTTATCAGCGGTTCGTGCGCAAGTAAGAAATTTTGCAAACAAATTCATTAAAAATGAGCGTGGCGTAACTGCAATAGAATATGCAATCGTTGCAGCTGGTGTTTCATCTGTGATTTTAGTTATTTTCAATAGTTCAGGTGGCCCAGTTTATGATATGTTAAGTAATGTATTTGATAAATTGAGCACTAAGTTGTCTAATATCATTTCTTAATTAGCAATACTT
>NZ_JAFNMX010000004.1:0-182457 GCF_026537015.1 Gilliamella sp. B2887
CAGGGCTGGTTGAGTTGTTCATTGCCGGCAACCTGTAAAACCGAAATCGGCGCGCTTTGACCATCGACAGTTAAGGTATAGCGATTATGGACGGTGCCTTTCTTCAGACTGCGCTTTAATCCATGTTTTAAACCATGACTTAAACCATTTTCCAATGGATTGATCAGATGGGTTAATCCTTTATCCATGTTATCCTCGATATATTTCATGTGCACGGCAAAAACAATTTTGCTATTTTGAACTACATATTAGTGATGTAAACAATTGATCATAATTATTAAGCTAGGCTATAAAATACTTCTTTATAGATCATTTTTCAATCGCCAAATGACTAGCAATCAGTCATTTACATGATTGTCTAACTGTAACGTTTATGAATAAATACAGGTTAATAATTTAATAAAAAAATTAAACTGTTAATTGTGTGCATTTTACATAATTGGGGCATTTTGCTATAATCAGCACCTAATTTTTATGAAAAGGGATGGTTTTGTCGAGATTCAGTTAATTTAAAATGCATCAACAAAACATCAATTTTGCTTTTTAATATCCTCTTTTTATCTTTACTTAATTTTTCATCAAAAATATTTAAATGAATACCACGCAGTTAATAAATAATTTAAATTTTATTAGATAGTTATTGATTAGCAACCAATTCACTCTGTTTCATTTATTGTATGAAGAAAGGCGGTATTTTATGAAGAAAACTATAAAACCGAAAAATCACCCATTGAACATAAATGACATAACTATTATTGATGACAGCAAATTAAAAAAAGCCATCATTGCAGCAGCACTTGGTAACGCAATGGAATGGTTTGATTTTGGTGTTTATGGCTTTTTAGCTTATGTATTAGGACAAGTTTTTTTTCCTAATGCTTCACCAAATGTACAAGTGGTTGCTGCATTAGCAACTTTCTCGGTGCCTTTTTTAGTTCGACCATTGGGGGGATTAGTATTTGGCATATTAGGCGATAAATTTGGTCGCCAAAAAGTACTTTCTATCACCATCATTATCATGTCATTAAGTACATTTTGTATTGGGTTGATTCCTTCCTATGCATCAATTGGTATTACCGCACCAATATTATTATTGTTAGCTAAATTAGCACAAGGCTTTTCGATTGGCGGTGAATATTCTGGTGCCGCCATTTTTGTGGCTGAGTACTCGCCAGACCGTAAACGAGGATTTATGGGCAGTTGGCTGGATTTTGGCTCTATTGCAGGGTTTCTAGTGGGCGCTGGCTTAGTAGTGCTATTATCAACTCTCCTCAGTGATGCTAACTTCCAATACTGGGGATGGCGGATCCCATTTTTATTTGCTCTGCCATTAGGGCTAATTGGTCTATATTTACGCCATGCATTAGAAGAAACGCCAGCATTTGTACAACATACTGATTCAATGGATAAAAACGAACAAACCCATGTCGCAAATCCACCTAAAATGACTTTCAAAAAAATCATTACTCAGTATTGGAAAAGTTTATTTGTTTGTGTTGGATTAGTTATTGTGACTAATGTCACCTATTACATGCTTCTAACCTATATGCCAAGTTACTTATCACACAATTTAAATTATCATACTGATCATGGAGTATTAATAATTATTGCTATTATGATTGGCATGTTATTTGTACAACCAATGATAGGGTTAATTAGTGATAAAATAGGACGTAGACCCTTTATAATAGGAGGAAGTCTTGGATTACTTATTCTTTCCTATCCTGCCTTTGTAATGATTAACAGTGATGTGATTGGCCTTATTTTTTTAGGATTATTGATATTGGCGGTTTTGCTAAACTGTTTTACAGGAGTAATGGCATCAATTTTACCAGCCATCTTTCCAACCAATATCCGTTACAGTGCCTTGGCTATCTCATTTAATGTTTCAGTGTTGATTGCTGGCGCAACACCAACTGTTGCCGCTTGGTTAGTGGAAGAGACAAATAACCTCTACATGCCCGCTTATTACTTAATGATTGTTGCATTAATAGGATTGCTTACTGGTATAAAAATGAGAGAAACCGCCAATCAACCACTACGAGGTGCAACGCCTGCGGCATCAGATCGTTCTGAAGCAAAAGAGATCTTATCGAATCACTTTGATTCCATCGAGCAAAAAGTGGAAGATATCGATGAACAAATCGAAAATCTGCAGGAACAGCGGCAAGATTTAGTCGATCAACATCCAAAATTAGATTGAAGTTTTGCTTGTTTCAGCTTGAATTTGTTTTTTATCATATGGATATCTTTTCTAATTAAGGCTTTTATTGCAAAAGCCTTAATAAACCATCACGAACAATTTGTAAAAAATATTCAGGAGTCTATACCGCTTCATTTTATTTTTATCCCTTAAATTTCATTTTTCAGCAACAAGTCAGATTCTAAATAGACTTTGTTTCTATCAGATGGATCTTTTGGTTTTGGTTAAATTTCATTTTTTAAATGTTATAAAGCTTTAATAAACGATTTTGACTCGGACATGATTGAGCATATTCACAATATCATAGCCTAAATCCAGCAAAATCGGATTTGCAATATTCAATAGGTCAATATTTCTTATTGATTTCAATTGAAATTAGATTATGCTATAAATGCTAGATCGTATTTTTATGTAGCATCCTACTTTACGGTTCAGTCAAACCAAATCATCGATGCCATTCGACCCGTCTTATTTTCACGACGATATGAAAAAAATTTATCTTGTTCAGTGTAGGTGCAGTAGTCACCACCAAACACATTAACAACTCCCATAGCTTGCAGACGTTGTTTGGCTATTAGATACAAATCAGCCAGATATTTTTTCTCAGTTGGATTAATTAAAGTGAAAGCCAGCTTAGCGTTAGAATCGATTTTTTCAAATTGATGTTTGACTTCAACACCTACCTCAAATTTTTTTACACTGATGGCGGGTCCCATCCAAGCTAATATTTCATTGGTTGGGCACGCAAATTTTTTAACCGTTTCTTCTAAAATACCATAACATAACCCTCGCCAACCCGCATGTGCAGCAGCAACTTCATCCCCTTTTATCGAACAAAATAATACAGGCATACAGTCCGCTGTTAGCACGACACTAACTTGCTTTGGTTGATGGGTATAAGAAGCATCGGCTTCAAATGTTCGATGAGTATTTATCATGCCTGTTGGCGCTTGTAGAGTAATTTGTGAAATATCCAATGCTGTAGTGCTATGCGTTTGAGTAAGCCAATAAGGTTCACTTGGTATCTGCTGGGCGCGAATGATACGTTTGCGATTTTCAGCAACATGCTCTAAATTATCATCAGTACGATTACCCAAATTTAAACTGGCAAATGGCGCTAAACTGACACCACCAGTTCTGGTTGTAGTAAACGCATGAATATTTTTAGGTGCAGTCCAATAAGGGTAAATCGATTTGATCATCTTGGTTACCAATCCAGTTCATCTTTGTGAAGTTCAGTATCTTCCTGTAATGCTAGAATTAAGTTTTGCATATCTTCAGGAAGAGGCGCATGCCACTCCATCTGTTCACCTGTAACAGGATGGAATAGACGTAACATAGTAGCATGCAGTGCTTGCCGATCAAAATTACGTAAGTTTTGAATCAACGATTCATTGGCACCTTTTGGCGGTCTCGGACGTCCTCCATATAATGGATCACCAACCAGTGGATGTGCTATATGTGACATATGCACACGGATTTGGTGAGTTCGCCCGGTTTCTAAACGTAAGCGTAAACGCGTATGTAATCGATATCTTTCCATTACTCGATAATGTGTTACCGCAGGTTTACCTGTCGGGAATACCGCCATATGTGTTCGTTTAGTGGGATGCCGTGTGATCGGTTGATCAACTGTGCCACCTGCGGTAATAATTCCCATTGCTACTGCTTCATATTCACGGGTGATTTCGCGCAGTTGTAATGATTCAACTAAATGCGTTTGGGCTACAATTGTTTTTGCGACAACCATTAAACCAGTTGTGTCTTTATCTAATCGATGAACAATACCCGCACGTGGTACACGCGATATTTCTGGGTAATAATGCAATAAAGCATTTAATACAGTGCCATTGGGGTTACCTGCGCCCGGATGCACAACCAAATCTCGAGGCTTATTAATCACTAAAATATCATCATCTTCATAAACAATATTAAGTTTGATATCTTCTGGCTGATGATAAGTTTCTTCCTCAATTTCAGCGTTTATGCATATTTTTTCACCACCAAGAACACGTTCTTTCGGTTTATTGACAATGATATTGTTGACTGTAACTTTATTATTAACGATCCAATCTTTAATTCTCGATCTTGAGTAATCAGGGAAAAGTTCTGATAACGCTTGATCTAAGCGCATTCCTAGCTGGGTGTGTTCAATTTCGGTCGATAATTTTAACTCGTGCATGTGTAATTTATCTATTTTAAGCTGTTAGGATTTAGAGTATTATATACCAATCATTGCCTTTAATGTTTAATTAAATTTGGACTGAAAACCGAATGAAACTACGTTTACACACTTTATTAGCAATCACTTTAGCTAGCATGCTAATTGGCTGTACTTCTTCTAAGCCAGATGTTGAAAATGTATCAGAATTAGATCTACATAACAAAGCTCGAAGTGAACTCGAAAGTGGTAACATAAAATCCAGTATTACCATATTAGAGACAATCGATAAGAACTATCCATTTGGTCCTTATTCACAACAAGTACAGCTTGACTTAATTTATGCCTATTATAAATCCGGTGATTTTCCATTGACTATTGCGTCAATTGACCGATTTTTAAAATTGAATCCAACTCATCCCAATATAGATTGGATTATCTACATGCGCGGTATCACTAACATGGCACAAGATGATAATACTATCCAAGGTTGGTTTAACGTCGATCGTTCCGATAGAGATCCTGATTTTGCTATGGCTGCGTTCAAGGATTTTACCTATCTTGTTTCAAGTTTTCCAGACAGTCCTTACGCTGCTGATGCCCAGAAACGTTTGATCTATCTGAAAAATAGATTATCTCGGTACCAATTAAAAATTGCAGAGTATTACACTAAACGTGGTGCTTACGTTGCAGTAATTAATCGGGTAAGCCGAATGATATCGTTATTTCCTGACACAGACTCAACGAAAAAAGCACTTTTATTGATGCGCAATGCTTATAATGAATTGGGCTTAGCTAACGAAACCCAAAAAGTCGATGAGTTAATTCAAGCGAATTTTGAAAATATGCCTAAAGAAGAGCAAAAATCATTATTATCGAGATTGACCAGTGTATTTAATGGCGGTTAAAACTTAATAAGCGGAGATCAACTCCGCTTATTATTTTTGCCATAATCTGAAAAACCATTATATGTAGATTATTCATTTCTATCAGTTAATGCTTTTAGTCAACTGCCCCTTCTTCTTTTTGCTTAACAATTCAGACAAACCATGCATATAACGTTTGTAAAACACTACAATAACCAATACAATTAGCAAATTATTTTTATTAGCAATAATAGATAGGACATTAATTCGTCATGCAAGAACAATATCGCCCCGATGAAATAGAAGCCGCCGTACAACAACATTGGCTAGAAAATAAAACTTTCCACGTTACAGAAGATCCATCCAAAGAAAAATATTACTGTTTATCAATGCTACCTTACCCTTCTGGGCGTTTACATCTTGGTCATGTTCGTAACTACACAATCGGCGATACCATTTCACGTTATCAACGCTTAAATGGCAAAAATGTATTGCAACCAATTGGCTGGGATGCATTTGGTTTACCCGCTGAAGGTGCAGCGGTTAAGAACAATACTGCTCCAGCAAAATGGACCTATGAAAATATTGCTTATATGAAAAAGCAGTTACAATTGTTAGGTTTTGGTTATGATTGGGATCGCGAAGTTACGACTTGCCGCCCTGAATATTATAAATGGGAACAATGGTTTTTTACTAAGCTGTATGAAAAAGGTTTAGTCTATAAAAAAACGTCTGCCGTCAACTGGTGTCCTAATGATCAAACCGTACTTGCTAATGAACAAGTCATTGAAGGTTGCTGTTGGCGTTGCAGTACCCCAGTTGAACGTAAAGAGATACCACAATGGTTTATCAAAATTACGGCATATGCAGAAGAGTTGCTTAATGATTTGGATACCTTAGAAAGCTGGCCTGAACAAGTTAGGACTATGCAACGTAATTGGATTGGGCGCTCAGAGGGCGTTGAATTTGATTTCGCCGTCGAAAACTATGCGGATAAATTACGTGTTTATACGACCCGTCCTGATACTTTAATGGGCGTAAGTTTTGTGTCAGTTGCAGCAGAACACCCTCTTGCACAATTAGCCGCTCAAAGCGATGCTAAACTTGCTGAATTTATTGCCGAATGTAAAAACACTAAAACTGCTGAAGCTGATATGGCGACGATGGAAAAGAAAGGTATGCCAACGGGCTATTATGCCATTCATCCATTAACTGGCAATAAAGTGCCAGTTTGGATCGCTAATTTTGTACTAATTGAGTATGGTACTGGTGCAGTTATGGCAGTACCGGGGCACGATGAGCGTGATTACGAATTTGCTACTAAATATAACCTACCAATTAAACCGGTTATTTTGAACCAAGAAGGTAATGCACCCGATCTTTCTAAGCAAGCTTATACCGAACATGGTAAATTATTTAATTCTGGCGAATTTAATGGCCTTGATTTTGAGCAAGCATTCAATGCGATTGCAGATAAGCTAACTGCTCTTGGTATTGGTACTCGGAAAGTCAATTATCGCTTACGCGATTGGGGCGTTTCACGCCAACGCTATTGGGGTGCACCAATTCCAATGGTTACTCTAGAAGATGGCACCACGATTCCAACACCGGAAGATCAATTGCCTGTTATCTTACCAGAAGATGTCGAAATGAATGGTATCACAAGCCCAATTAAAGCCGATCCTAACTGGGCTAAAACTATGGTTAATGGTCAACCCGCCTTACGCGAAACCGACACTTTCGACACGTTTATGGAATCATCTTGGTACTACGCGCGTTATACTTGCCCTCACTATGACAAAGGCATGTTAGATGAAAAAGCAGCGAATTATTGGTTACCTGTCGATCAGTATGTAGGCGGTATTGAGCATGCGATTATGCATCTTCTTTATTTCAGATTCTTTCATAAGTTAATGCGTGATTTTGGTTTAGTCACATCTGACGAACCAGCCAAACGTTTACTTTGCCAAGGCATGGTATTAGCTGATGCATTTTATTACACCAGTCCAACGAATGAACGTATTTGGGTATCACCAACAGAGGTGACCATTGAGCGTGATGAAAAAGGTCGTATTGCTAAAGCTGTTGATAATAAAGGTAATGAACTTGTGCATGCAGGTATGACAAAGATGTCAAAATCCAAGAATAATGGTATTGACCCGCAAGAGATGGTCGAAAAATACGGTGCAGATACTGTTCGCTTATTTATGATGTTTGCCTCACCTGCTGATATGACCCTTGAATGGCAAGAATCAGGTGTTGAAGGTGCCAATCGCTTCATTAAACGTGTATGGCGTCTAGTGTATGAGCATGCACAAAAAGGCCAAACAGCAGAGCTTAATGTTGCCTCACTTGACAACAATCAGAAATCATTACGTCGTGAATTACATAAAACGATTGCCAAAGTAAGTGATGACATTGGTCGCCGTCAAACATTTAATACTGCAATTGCGGCGGTAATGGAATTTATGAATCGCTTGCAAAAAGCACCTCAAGAATCTGAACAAGATCGTGCATTAATGAACGAAGCGTTAAATGCTATTGTTCGTTTACTTTATCCTATGATGCCTCATGCTTGTTTTGTGATGTGGCAAGCGTTAGGACACAGCCAATCCATTGATGATAGCCAATGGCCAGTTGCAGATGATTCAGCAATGGTTGAGGATGAAAAACTCATTGTGATACAAATCAATGGTAAAGTACGCGGCAAATTTACCGTACCAGCAAATGCGGATCAAGATTCGGTCATAGAACAAGCTAAACAAGAACCCAATATCCAAAAATATTTGGTTGATGTTTCGATTCGAAAAGTGATTTATGTGCCTGGTAAATTATTAAATCTTGTTGTTGGTTAATATTGTTTATAACTCAATATAGGCGGTAGTGGATATGAAAAAATATTTAGCTTTTCTCATGTTATTAACAATATCCTTAACTGGATGTGGATTTCATTTACAACACGAGACAGAAGTGCCAACACGTTTTAAAACGATGTCTTATGTAAGTCATGATCCTTATGGACGGCTTTCACGAGATATTAAAGAATTGTTACGCGATAATCACGTTACGTTAGCCAATACTGGGGATTCACAAAATCATCCAGTATTAAAGGTCGTAAGAGATTCATTAAATCGTAGCACAATATCAATTTATAAAGATGGTAAAGCAGCGGAATATCAATTAGTTTTAACTGTTGAGACACAAGTGATTATCGAAAATGAAAAAATTTACCCAATTAATGTTCGTGTTTTCCGAACATTTTTCGATAATCCATCAGCCGCGCTTGCGAAAACGACTGAACAAGATTTGATTGAAGATGAAATGTATGTGGAAGCAGCCAAACAAATTATTCGAAAATTAAAATCTGTTGATGCCATTAATTAACAAATTGATATGATTAAAATCAACGCTGATCAAATCACAACAAAATTAGGATCGCCTTATTATTTAATAATAGGGAATGATCCTTATTTACAACACTATGCCCACACTCAATTAAAAACCTCTTTTAAACAATTAGGATTTAATGAACCATACACGTTTAATATAGATAATCAAACCGATTGGTCAGCTATCTTTGACAGTTGCCAAGAAATGAATTTGTTTTCTGACAATACATTGATTTTATTGGATTTTGGTGAAGGTTCAATCAATACCAATATTACCACTAAGCTCAATGCGTTAAGTGAAATGTTAACTTCTGATGTTGTCTTAATCATTAATGTAAATAAAATCACTAAAACGAATGAAAACGCACCATGGTACAAAAGATTATCTGATAAGTTAGTTGTGGTAAGTTGTAATACTCCTGATGAGGTTCAATTACCTAAGTGGGTTATCAATCATCTGCAGCAAAAACAGATGCAGATTGAACCACAGGCAATTGAGTTACTCTGTTACTATTATGAGGGTAATTTACTTGCATTAACTCAAATTATTGAACAATTAAAATTACTGTTCCCAAATCAGACTATCAATTATGATCAAGTCGAAAGTAATATTAATGATTCAGCAATATTTTCGCCTTATCATTGGATTGATGCAATGATGTCACATAAAACTAAGCGCGCAGTCCATGTAATGCAACAGCTAAAGATGAATGAATTTGAACCATTAATTTTACTGCGTATTATACAACGAGAACTTATCTTACTCATCAATTTGAAAAAAGGATTATTAACCAAATCGTTTAAACAAGTTTTTGACGAATATAAAATTTGGCAAAATAAAAGACCGATGTATAGCGCTTATTTAAATCGTTTTGATATTAAAGATCTATTTAATACACTCAAGCAACTGACTGAAATTGAAATACGTTTTAAACATGATAATCAATTACAAATTTGGGATGCTTTATCTGCTCTAACACTTCAATTTATGGGATTGAATAAATGTTAACAGCTTTGTTAGGTGGTACATTTGATCCCGTGCATTATGGACATATACATCCCGCTATGGCTTTAGCCAAAGAAATTGGCTTAACCCAAATTAGCTTATTACCTAACCAAACTCCTCCACATAAACCACCGCCAGTAGCAACAACTGAGCAACGTCTGGCGATGCTAAATTTGGCGATAGAGGATGTTCCTTTATTTTCAATTGATACTCGGGAAATATCATCTGAAAAATTAAAGGGACCTTCCTATACAATTGAAACGTTAGAAAAATGGCGTCAGGAAAATGGTTATGAAAAAGGGTTAGCATTTATTATGGGTCAAGATTCATTGCTGAGCCTACCTACTTGGCATAAATGGCAAACACTGCTTGATTATTGCCATTTGCTCATTTGTCGTAGACCTGGCTATGCAGAAAAAACCAATAATATCGAGTTACAAAATTGGATAGCTGCACATCAGACAATGAATGTTAAAGATTTACATGATTCTCCTTATGGTTACATTTTTTCTGCTCATACACCACTTGAAAATATTTCAGCTACGGAAATCAGACAAAATATCAACACTAAACAAAACTATAAAAATTTGTTGCCAGCTAAAGTTTGGCATTATATTCATCAACATGCACTTTATAACACAAAGAAAAAGTAGAAAGGACTTTACATCTGACAGTTTTTTCGGCATTATTTTGCCGCTAAGTTTATATATTCTAAATTCAGTTTTTTTATGTTTATGCTGTAATTTGCGAAGTCCTATTTTAAACAATCAATATGGTAACGAAAAAGCTTATGGTTTTTTCACGCACATGTTAATCGTGTGAAATATGATTTGCAATTTAAGTATATTTAATTTGTATTTATTATTTAAGAGGCCCAAATGGCAAAAGAAGATAACATTGAAATGCAAGGTACAATACTTGATACACTCCCAAACACGATGTTCCGTGTTGAACTCGAAAATGGTCATGTTGTTACTGCACATATTTCTGGTAAGATGCGAAAAAATTACATTCGTATTTTAACTGGTGATAAAGTAACTGTTGAAATGACGCCTTACGATCTCTCTAAAGCACGTATCATATTCCGTAGTCGCTAATATCGTTATCAAAATAATCCACACAACCGATTATTTATCTCTTTCTTAATAAAAGGCCGTCGACAAACGTCGACGGAAAATTAGGAAGTTTTGGAAAATCTGGAGCATTAATCTGCTTTGGAAAAATCCATTTCATCGTATTTTACCCATTTGGTCTTTTTGACTATTTTGTAGGTAAAATAAATCGCAAAGAATAATGGTATACCAATGTAAGTGGCAATTACACCATTCCAATCTATAGTGTCTTGTAAAAACGCTTCATAATTTTGTCCTAAAGTAATAATTAAGCATAATACAAAGGCAAAAATAGGACCAAATGGAAAGCAACTTGAACGGTAAGGCAATTTATTGACATCATTACCTTGAATCAGGTAACCCTTTCTAAAACGATAATGGCTAATAGCAATGCCAAGCCAAGCAATAAATCCTGTCATACCCGACATATTAAGTAACCACAAATAAACGGCTTGATCTTTATACATTGAAGTTAAAAAACAGAGCATCGCAACAAATGTGGTTGCTAACAATGCTGCACGTGGTACACCTGATGATGATAAGTGACCAAATATTTTTGGTGCTTTTCCTTCTCGAGCTAGTGCGTAAAGCATACGTGTTGATGCATAAAGACCCGAGTTACCTGCAGATAAAACTGAAGTTAAAATAACGGCATTCATCAAAGCCGCAGCTGACAACAGTCCAGCATGTTGGAATACTAATGTAAATGGACTAACACTGATATCCGCTTCATCATTGCGTAGCAAATTAGGATCAGTATAAGGAATAATCAAACTGATAACTAAAATTGCAAAGATATAAAATAATAATATACGCCAAAATACTTGTCGCATAGCTCTTGGGATATTTTTTTCAGGATCCTTTGATTCACCCGCTGCAATACCAATTAATTCAGTACCTTGGAATGAAAATCCAACCACCATTGCGACACCAATCATTGATGAAAATCCACCGACAAAAGGCGCATCACCGACTTGCCAGTTTTGCCAACCTGCACTTTCTGCACCACGTAAAATGCCGATTATCATCAACAATCCAACAACGATAAATACAATAACTGTGACGACTTTAATTAAAGAAAACCAAAACTCAGCCTCACCAAATCCTTTGACGGAAATATAATTTAAACAAAATATAATGCTTAAAAAGAGTAGACTCCATAACCAACTGTAAGCCCCTGCATCAATCCAATACGAGATAACCAACTGAGCGGCAACTAAATCAACAGCAACAGTTATTGCCCAGTTATACCAGTAGTTCCAACCGATTGCAAAACCAAATGCTTCATCGACATAACGTGCACCATAAGTTGCGAATGTTCCTGAAACAGGTAAATAGGCGGCAAGTTCACCAAGACTGGTCATTAAAAAATACACCATCACGCCAATAATGGCGTATGAAAGTAGCGCACCACCTGGGCCTGCTTGAGCAACTGTTGCACCAGATGCAACAAATAGCCCCGTTCCGATTGAACCACCGATAGCAATCATCGTTAAATGACGAGCTTTTAAATCTCGTTTTAATTTATTTTTCATAACAATGTTCTTCTGTTTATTGATATTAAATTTCATAGAAAAAACAGCTATCAGTTAAGATATTTCCTAATCTGTATAGCAAAAATTAATTCTATAATTATTGATATTTATTACTAGATATTGAAGTGCGGTGAAGTTTATCAAAAAAACAACTTTTCGAGATAAATAATTCTAATAATCGATCTGGTTTGTTAAATTTAAGCAATACTTAATTGCTAGTCAACTGTTCTAATTGAGTTAAATAATGCATAGCGTGTTGTCGATTATTGCCACACATTTCAAAACAGGGTTTTAATCGACCACAAACTAACGTTCTTGATGGTTGCTTGAAAAGACCACATTGAAAATTATCATCTAAATGAATGCAAGCAATACCTGCAGGTTTGCCATTAGGCATACCAGGAATTGCGGATGAAATTGAGGGTGCAATACAGCAAGCCCCACATTTTTTTCGACATTCATATACATTAACCATACTATTTCCTTTATTTTAAGGTTTTTCGACAAATTTTGATGGTGACAATAGCAAGTTAGCGGTAAAATAGCGAGCTCATTTTTACCTTGTCTGATCCTTACTATCATAAATTGTGAAGAATAAATATTATGGCTAAAGCAAATGAAATAAAACGTGGCGATGCGGTCACATACAATGGAAAACTCCTTCTTGTTAAAGACATCGATGTTCAAAGTCCTAGTGCTCGCGGTGCCAGTACACTGTATAAAATGCGTTTTACCGATGTAAAAAACGGAGGTAAAGTAGAAGAACGTTTCAAAGGTGATGATATTATCGAAACCATTGAACTTTCTCGTCGTCCAGTCAGTTTTTCTTATATCGATGGCGATGAATATGTGTTTATGGACAATGAAGACTATACGCCATTTATCTTCAAAAAAGAACAAATTGAAGAAGAGTTACTGTTCATTCCAGAAGGTGGTATGAATGGCATTCAAGTGTTGATGGCGGATGGTGATGTGATTGCCTTAGAATTACCACAAACAGTAGATTTAGAAATTATTGAAACCTCACCAAGCATCAAAGGTGCTTCAGCAAGTGCTCGCACTAAACCAGCCACATTATCAACGGGTCTTGTTATACAAGTACCTGAATACATTGATAACCATGAAAAAATCAAAATTCATATTGCTGAACGTCGTTACATGAGCCGTGCTGAGTAATCTATAAAATTGTGATGAATACATATAATCAAAATAAATTACATAAACGATTGCGTCGCTTAACTGGCGAGGCAATCGCTGATTTTAATATGATCGAAGATGGCGATCGTATTATGGTATGTTTATCAGGTGGTAAAGATAGCTATACTCTACTTGATATCCTTATTAATTTGAAAATGAGCGCACCGATCAACTTTGAATTAATAGCGGTAAATTTAGATCAAAAGCAACCAGGATTTCCTGAACATATTCTACCTCAATATTTAGAATCATTAGGTATTGAGTATAAGATCGTACAGGAAAATACTTACGGTATTGTGAAAGAAAAGATCCCTGAAGGTAAAACTACCTGTTCGCTTTGCTCACGCTTACGACGGGGGATATTATACCGCACGGCAACCGAACTGGGCGCGACCAAAATAGCATTAGGGCATCATCGTGATGATATTTTAGAAACCCTGTTTTTAAATATGTTCTATGGTGGTAAGCTAAAAGCCATGCCTCCCAAACTGATGAATGATTCTGGTGAGCATATTATTATCCGTCCCCTTGCTTATTGCAAAGAGAAGGATATTGCCAAATATGCTGAAATTAAGCAGTTCCCAATTATTCCTTGTAATCTTTGTGGTTCACAACCAAATTTACAACGTCAAGTCATTAAAGAGATGCTAAATGAGTGGGATAAAAAATATCCAGGTCGTATTGAAACTATGTTCCGAGCTACCCAAAATATTACTCTGTCTCACTTATGTGACACTAACCTTTTTGATTTTAGAGGAATCAAAAAAGGGGATAATGCCGTGAATGGCGGTGATATTGCTTTTGACCGCGAAGAGATTGCTCCCACCAGGAGTTTTGATGCCTCAGAACTTGAAGAGCAAGATTTGATCCTATGGAAAGAAGCAAAATAACCCCTTTCAAATAGTGAATATCCATTATCGGCTAACTACCCTCTATTAACCGATAATGGATCACCTAAACTATTACGTTAACCACTTTTGCCAACTCTGATTGACAATCTGTTTTTCTTGATAAAATTGTAAATTATTGACTGTACTTGGTAATAATTGCAGCGCAAGCTGATGAATTTTATTACGCATGTTAATATAAGCGTGAGTTAATTGCTTAGCTTCATGACTGTCCATAATTTGATAATGAGTGGCTAACTCCAATATTCGAACATTGTCACTCCAAGCGGTCATTTTAGGATGTGTATTAGCATAATTGAGCACCAAATATTGTGATAAAAATTCAATGTCACCAATGCCACCTTCATCAATTTTGAGGTTAAACAGTTCAGTTTGGTGAGTTCCTAAATAATTTCGCATTTTTTCACGCATTTGCCTAACTTCAATTTTTAATTGGTTTTCATCACGTGGTTTGCAAAGCACGTCGTGACGAATTTGGTTGAAACGTTTTATTAGGGCACTTTCACCATAAACTGCACGAGCTCTTACTAAAGCTTGATGTTCCCATGTCCATGCTTCATTCATTTGATAATCAGCAAAGGAATCTAAACTGCATGCGAGTAAGCCAGCATCGCCTTGTGGGCGTAATCTGACATCCACTTCATAGAGGATACCAAAACTAGTACGCACATTGAATAAGTGAATAATACGTTGAACCAAGCGTAAATAAAATTGGCGACTATCAATCTGTTTCTCACCATTAGTGAGGCTATTTGCAGGACAATCATGCAGAAAAACCAAATCCAGATCAGAACCATATCCCAACTCCCAACCGCCTAATTTACCATAAGCAACCACAATTATTCCTTTATCATTATGGGCTAAATGGGCTGGTTTACCATAACGTTCAATCATCTGATTCCAAGCCATTTGTACAACAAAATCAAGTAATGCTTCCGCCACATAAGTCAGGTGATCACTGACTTTCATAGTGGATAATACATGTTCCACATCGGCTGCGGCAATGTGCAATAATTGCATCTGTTTAAATTGACGCAAGGCTTCTAATTGCTGTTCTTCATCGTCAATTTGAATGCGTAATAAGTATTGATAAAGTTGACTTTTATACTCATTAGGTGCAACCGTTTGATAAAGTGAATTAATATCAATTAATTCATCTAATAAAATTGGATAGTGAGCCAGTTGATCACTAATCATTGGGGATGCACTACATAAACGAATCAACTGCCTTAATGCACTTGGATATTCGAGCAATAGCTCTAAATAAGTCGTACGACTAACAATGTTTACCAATAAAGGGAAAATGCGCAAAAAAACCATGATTGCCTGAGGTTCATTACAAACAGCATCTAATATACGAGGCATTAATTGATCGAGTATTTCACGCCCACGTACACCTATTGTACGTTTACCAATATCATTACGAAATTGAATAAGCATTTGACAAAGTTGCTCTGCTTCGCTATCTGAATAGTTTGGCAATACAGCTTGTATATCACTTAATTGCAAATCAGGAACCCATAGATCATCAAACAGATCATTATATTGTTTTGTGCTCGGGATCGATTGTGAATCATCGTTACCAATAAGGGTATCAAATATCTGGCGATTTTGTTGCATACGAATAGCTAACTGTTGACTAAATTCTGACCAATTCGAAAATCCCATATTGGTAGCTAAACGAATTTGGTCAAGTTCTTCTTCTGGTAATGTCTGAGTTTGCTCATCATTAATCGCTTGCAGTAAATTT
The DNA here is from genome assembly GCF_026537015.1 of Gilliamella sp. B2887. Lineage (NCBI taxonomy): Bacteria > Pseudomonadati > Pseudomonadota > Gammaproteobacteria > Orbales > Orbaceae > Gilliamella > Gilliamella sp. B2887. The sequence goes on from NZ_JAFNMX010000004.1 coordinate 16,128, forward strand.
TCGCAGCGGCGTAAAAATAAGTAATTGTTCCGTAATTGAGCAACTTCATTAGTATCAAGCAGTGCTTCTTGTTCAATTACCTGTAACGCAGTAAGTAAGGAACGTGTTTGTAATCCTATGACACGGCCTCCTCGAATCAGTTGAAAAACCTGTACAATAAATTCGATTTCGCGAATGCCACCCGCGCCTAGTTTAATATTGTTTTTTAAACCACGACGACGCACTTCACGTTCAATCATACTTTTCATATTACGCAGTGATTGTAAAACACTAAAATCAATATAACGACGATAGACAAAAGGTTTAAGCATTTGGTAAAGTTCTTTGCTATAGGGATCTTGTTGATCTCCTAATACTTTTACCTTAACCATAGCATAACGTTCCCAATCTCGCCCTTGTTCTTGGTAATAATCTTCCATAGATGAAAAACTTAAAACTAAGGGTCCTCCCTCTCCAAGTGGGCGTAATCGCATATCCACACGGTATACAAATCCATCTTCGGTAAGATTATCGAGTACTTTTATTAAACGTTGTCCTAAGCGAGTAAAAAATACAGCATTATCCAGTTCTCGCCGACCACCTTGTGTTTGCCCATGTTCAGGATAAGTAAAAATTAAATCAATATCGGAGGAAAAATTCAGTTCTCCTCCTCCTAATTTTCCCATACCCAATACCAACAAAGGTTGACGTTTACCTTGATGACTATACGGTATTCCCCACTCTTTACAACTTAATTCATATAACCAATCACGTGCCGTTACAATTATGACCTCAGCGAGTTCACTTAATTGAGTTAATATTTGTTCATCGCTACTGGTATGAATTAGTTGTGACCATTCAAGCCTTACTAACATATAACGTCTAAATAATCTTAATGCTTTCATCAATGCCATTTCATCTGAGACAGATGTTAATTGTTCATTAAGCCATTGTTGGTAATAAGACCTTTCGTCAGCTTGTGGTGGGTATTGAATAATATTTGCAAGCCACTTAGGATATCGATAGAAAGTATCGACCAGAAAATCACTTTGCACCAAAATATTTAGATTATCCTGAACATAATCTGGATCACATTGTGATAATTGTGATGTTATTTTCTGCTTTTGTTGATTCAAAATTTCAGATTGTGACATATCCTTTTCTCGTATTAATGACGATATTCGCTTACCTTATCTACATCTAATATTACTCTTTATTTAACTGTGCAATTAACATTAGTTTCAAAACTGTATTTACTGGACTGTAAGCAAAATCAGAAACGGAATGAATACTCGTGATTGCTTGCTGCCACTGTTTAAATTCAGATTCATTTGCAATATCGTGATTAGCTAAAATTTCACTTATTTGAAGTAATAGTTGTTGATAAAACGCAAGATCAGTATTTTCGAGTGCATACTCTTCGTTTTTTTGCCAAAAATTTAATAGACTTGATAAATCATGTTGAATTTGCAAGCAAAAAGGTGTGCAATTAAGTGGTACGTTTTTCAATAATCGATAACCACGTGACGCCTTACTTTGTGAAAAAAGATGTAAATTAAATCTGCTCAACTCAATGGCAAAGTTGATTAAATCATCTTTATTTCCTTGTTTTATCTCTAATTCAACTTCTTGTATTAATTTTGATTTACCATCTGAGATGATTTCTCCTTGATCTAAGGCGACTTCAATTTCGCTATTAGCAAATGAAATTAACCATGTTTGCCGATCAAAATGTGTTGAAAATAAAGGGTGCAGCATTTTTTGTAAATTTGTGATATTACAATCTTTGGGAAAGGCACTGCTTGGAAGCAATGTTAAGTCGAGATGGTCATCTGGTAGATTAGCATTAAATTCAGAACGTTCATGTAGACCAGCAACAGCTTTGTTACCATGTTTTATGGTTATTTCAAATTGTTTACCGAACTTATTTTGTGTTCCCCTGATACGTAAACCATAGCCATTTGATCGTAAATAGTAATCTTGAGTATCATAATAAGTATTATAAAGCTTTAGTTCATTAATGTTGTTTTGAATTTTTGAAGCGGTTTCAAATTCATTTTGATCACAACTTGTCCATTGATTTAAAAAAAGTTTCAAATCATGAATATTGTTAGTTGCAATTCCAAATTTTAATTCGATTTCTTTCATTATGTTCAGTTAAATCAGTTAATTTTTTATATCATATACTGATTTTCCCAATAAATACACTTAATCCATTGCTAACAAAAACGGTTATTTTTGCAGAGAACAAAGTCAGGCAAATAAACCATTATTATCCATTAATTATGGATAGTTACTTTGTTCAACAATACTTTCTTTCTCTCATAAACTTGTTATCGGTATTCCTTAAAGTGGGTAGGGGTGTGCAAACATAATGGCAATGTTATTGTTTATTCATGCTTTCAATATTAATTTCCTCAAAACGATTACTTGAATTGTTCTCAGGGATATTCATACATGACATGAAGAAAATTTATTAATAATCATTATTATTGCTCAACAATACGTTTGATCGCTTCATCAGATAAACGATAACTGATAGAATTTTCAATGGCAATACATGAATTATTTTACCTATTGCCCGTTAGTTAAGCGGGCATTGATAGGCATTAAAAATAAATTCTAACTATAATGCTATTATTGAAAAAATTATTTTACCACTCTAAATGGATTGGTCTTTTTCGCAGGAGGTGCTTTGGATTGATTATTTTGCTTGTCTTGTAACATTCGATATTGAGGTTCATCTTCAAATCCCATTCCTACTCCATTTTCACGAGCATAGATCGCTTCGATGGCAGACATAGGGACAACGATATGTTGTGGTACACCTGAAAAGCGAGCATTAAATTCAATTTGCTCATTATTCGATATGTATTGACCTACGGATTGTGGTGCAATGTTTAAAACAATCTGATTATTCTGTACAAACTCTTGTGGAACTAATACTCCATAAATAGAAGTATTCACCACAATATAGGGAGTTAAATCATTATCCAGAATCCAATCATAAAAAGCCCTAAATAAATAAGGGCGGCGAGGAGTCATTTGCTCAAGTTCCATAAAAAAATACCTTGTATAACAAATAGTGCTAGTTAGATAAAATTATTTATTATGCTCTCATCTTTCTTTCATCATCGGTAAGAGACTGAGTAAAAGCAGGACGTTCAAAAATCCGCGCCATATAATTTAAATAATTTTTTTCAGCGACTTTAGGTAAATCAATATCAAGCATTGGTAGGCGCCATAATAATGGAGCAAAATAACAATCACATAAAGTAAAATCATCACTCATAAAATAATCTTTTTCTTTAAAGATAACTGAAATCGAAACAAGATCATCCAATAAGTTTTTACGGGCGGTTTTAGCTGCATTGCTATTAGGATCGGCAATAATAGTTTCGTAAGCGCAATACCACTCTTTTTTGATACGATACATGGTTAAGCGAGCATTTGCGCGGAGAATAGGATAAACCGGCATCAAAGGAGGATGTGGGAATCGTTCATCAAGATATTCTAATGCAATATGAGGTTCGTATAAAGTGAGATCGCGATCAATTAACGTTGGGATAGTTGCATATGGATTGAGATCCAATAATTCTTGAGGTAAATCATCTGCGGTTACAAATTCGATTTCAGCAGTCACACCTTTTTCTGCCAGTACAAAACGAATCTGATGGCCGTAAATATCTGTTGTATCACAAAATAATGTCATAACAGAACGTTTATTAACAGCAACAACCATGCTCACTCCCAATAACCAAAGTTAAAATAAGTTAGTTTAGTAACTATTCTAACAAATTGGATAACAAATTTGTTAAAAAATTGCATTTTATTGCTATCTTTCTTGTAAGGAATTATTTTCAGACAAGAAGTTTAAGGTTAACTATACGTTTGAGTAAAAAATGATCGTTCTATTGGTTGTAATCTTTAAATTTAAAAGATTAGGATTATAGCAAATAGACTATGTGGCATTTAATCACTCACTTCCATGGCTGTTGTAAATATGATAATAATTAGCCATAAAAAAACCCAGCTTTTGACTGGGTTTTGAAAACAACTTTGTAACGTATGCAATTAACGTTTGCTGAATTGTGGACGACGACGTGCTTTGCGCAGACCCACTTTTTTACGTTCAACTTGACGAGCATCACGAGTAACAAAACCTGCTTGACGTAATGCAGAACGTAATGTTTCGTCATATTCCATTAATGCACGAGTAATACCGTGGCGAATCGCACCAGCTTGACCCGAAATACCTCCACCTTTAACAGTGATGTATAGATCAAGTTTGTCAGTCATTTCAACTAACTCTAAAGGTTGCATAACAACCATACGAGCAGTATCACGACCAAAGTATTGTTCTAATGAACGTTTATTAATAACGATATTTCCACTACCTGGTTTAATGAACACGCGAGCAGCAGAACTTTTGCGGCGACCTGTACCGTAATATTGATTATCAGCCATCTTCTATCCCCTTAAATATCTAGTACTTGCGGTTGTTGTGCCGCATGATTGTGCTCACTACCAGCATAAACTTTTAGTTTACGGTACATTGCACGACCAAGAGGACCTTTCGGTAACATGCCTTTTACAGCAATTTCGATGACTTGTTCAGGATGACGTTCAATCATTTCTCTAAAAGTCGCTTCTTTAAGTCCACCGATGTAGCCAGTATGACGATAATAAATTTTATCAGTGCGTTTTTTGCCTGTTACAGCAACTTTTTCTGCATTGATAACAATGATATAGTCACCAGTATCAACATGTGGTGTATATTCTGCTTTGTGTTTACCACGCAAACGGCTTGCGATTTCAGTAGCTAAACGACCTAACGTTTTACCTGCTGCATCAACAACATACCAGTCGCGTTTAACTGTTTCTGGTTTAGCTGAAAAAGTACTCATTCGTAATTATCCAATTTTTTAATTAATCTCACGTTAATAAATCACTTGATTTATTTACACTTTTTGATTGTTGCTATTAACTAACTAACCCCTTCGAGTTGTTACATTAACTTTGACAACCGAAAACAACGTTGGGAAAAACGTTGTTGTAACGTGGGTGCCAATATTATACAGAAATATTATAAAAGTGCTAGCGTAAAAATAAAAAATCATGGCGAGAATAAACGCTTGCTGTTAAACTTAAAATCATAGATAAATCATAGAGTATTGATACCATGAATACGACCATTACACTGTCTGAAAAAGATTATATAAGTCAAGGATTACACCGCAAATGTTATCATCATCCTAAAGATGCAAATCAATGCATTAAAGTTAATTATAATGAAGGAGCAGAAGAAGAAACCAACCGCGAAATTGCCTATTATAAACATCTTATTAAACGAAATATATCGTTTGATGCATTAGCTAAATATTATGGGCCTGTTTCAACCAATTATGGTAAAGGTCATATCTTTGAGCTGGTTCGAGATTATAATGGCAAAACCGCAACGCCACTGGAACAATATCTTGCTGATAACTTGTTAACCGAAAAATATTTTGATTCCTTAGTCATGGGACTTAAAGAGTTAAAATCCGCATTATTGAAAGATCGTATTATTACCATGACCATCAAAAGTAAGAACATCTTATTTCAACATTTAAATGAAACAAATAGTCGTTTGATTATTATCGATAATATCGGCAATTCTACTTTTATTCCAATAGCAAATTACCTTCCTTATTTTGCTAAATCTAAAATTGAACGTACTTGGCAGCGCTTTTTAGTATCTATCGTTAAAGAAAATAGCAATAACCCTTTGATTACTCGTTTAATTGACGCGGTGAATCAGTAAGTTGTAATTGCGCAATCGCACCTTTCGTATTGTCAGATCGATTTTTTAATGTAAATAGACCATGGTGTAACTTAGCAATACGATTAACAATACTCAAACCAAGCCCAATACCGTTATGCTTACGATCCATACGGAAAAAGGCTTGAGTAAGTTTTTCACTTTTGGATTCGTCAATGCCTGCCCCCTCATCTTCCACACTTATAATGATATTTTTATTATCTTTATAGCAACTTACCACTATTTTGGTGTTTTTTGGGCTGTATCGATAACTGTTTTCAACTAAATTACGCAATAGTAACCTAATCAAAGTAACATCACCATTAAATAAAAGATTCGAGTCAGGTATATTCCATTCAATTGATTGAAATTTCTGTTTGGTTAATTCCGTTAATTCATCGGATAATGGGAACATAATATCATGATAAAAATTAATTTGTTGATATTGTCCAACGGTAAATTTTTGACTAGCACGCGCTAACATCAATAATTGCTCAACAGTATTGACCAAACGGTCAATTCTGTCGATTAATTCTGTACAATCAATCTTGTTTTTTGTTTCTAATAATTCTAAATGTAAACGAATGCCAGCAAGTGGCGTTCGCATTTCGTGCGCCACATCGGCAGTAAAAAGTCGTTCTTGTGCTAAAGTTGTATTAAGTCGAATAAACAGATTATTTAGTACTGAAGTGATGGACTTTATTTCACGCATATTACTAATCGGCAAAATGGGTTTTAAATTTTCTTCAGTGCGCTGATTAAGATCTTTTTCCAAAATCTCTAACGGTTTGGTAATCCATTTAATCGCTTTATAGGCTAAAAATAATGTCACTAACATCATGGTAAAAGCAGAACAAAACAGAGCAAAAATGGCTTCAAGTTCTTCATGCTCAACCACTTCATCAATTTTATTTTGGCTCAGTGTTAAATTCACCAATACATCAATTTGTTCCTTACTTTCATGCCATAACCAAAAGACGGTGATAATTTGGCAAATGAGCATAATTGCGCCTAAAGTAAAAAAAAGATTCCAGCGAATACTGTGACGAATATTACTAACAGATTTTACGATCATAATAAGTTTATTTATTTAATAGGTAATTAAGAACCATCGCTAAGTTGATAGCCATAGCCACGAACAGTTCGAATAAAATTTTTCCCGAGTTTATTACGTAATCCATGAATATAAACTTCCAAGACGTTTGAGCTGGGATCGCTTTGCCAATCATAAAGATCATTTTGCAGTAAATCACGATGCACCTTTTCACCTGCTTTTAACATCAATCGAGACAAAACAATAAACTCTTTAGGTGTTAATATTATTTCTTCATTATTGAGAGTCACTTTTTGCTGTTTGATGTCAATAGTAACTGAACTATAACTAATTAAATTATCAGCGGTTCCTTGATTACGACGAATTAATGCCCGTACTCTAGCTAATAATTCCGTTAAAGCAAAAGGTTTGATTAAATAGTCATCAGCACCTAAATCTAAACCTTCGACTCTATCCTCAATTGTATCGCGAGCGGTAAGAATAAGGACGGGTGTATCAATTTGCTTTTTTCGCCATCGGGTAAGCAATTCTAAACCATCACAATCCGGTAAACCCAGATCTAAAATAATCAAACTAAATTGCCCAAATTGGATAAATTGTTCAGCCTGCTTACCTGTCGATGCTATCTCGCACACATAATTATTGGATGTAATACCATCATACAGACCTTTTTGTAACAAACTATCATCTTCAACAATAAGTATTTTCATTATCATTTACTCTAATCGGAATTTAGTGATCAAGTCGATAGTTGATGACTTATTATAAATTTAGCTTGGCATAATAAATCGGTTAATGACAATTTATCAGATAACTATCGATTAAATAATTTAGTTATATGTATCCAGCATTTTTTTATTATCAATGAAGATACAATGCTTACAATAAATCCAACAAAAATATCTAATGGCCAATGTACCCCTAGATAGATACGACTCCAACTGACCAACAATGCAACTAATGCCAATAAAGATAAAGTTGTTTTAGTTCGCTGCGTTTTATTAAAAAAAGCAGTAAAAAATAGAGTCCATACAAAGACCGTATGTTGGCTTGGTAGCGAGCTTGTTTTATCATGAAAAAGGTAATTCGTTCCGACATCTACTGCAAATGGTCGTGGAGAATAAAATAGATGACGAATAATAAAAGTAATCAATAATGCAATTGCTAAACCTATTACCATTTTAATGATAAGCTGCCGATAATTAGGATGAATAAACCAATCAATACTCATAATAATAATAGGGACATAGACTAAATATTTAGCACAAAAAATAGCAAAGTTAACAAATGATTTCGATGCTTGATCCGACGCATTGATTAATAGAAAAATTTGGGTATTAAAATCATGCCACATTGATCATTACCAGATTAATTACAGTTATTCATAATTTAATGCATAAATCTTAAAAGAACCTTAATAACAAAATACTCAATTAATCAATAAATTTTTATCAAACAAAATCGTTAAATGATTCATTATTTTGCATGAAACAAACGACTTTTTGTTAAAAACGATACAACAATATCTAGAAATAAACAAATGATAAAATAAACAATGATAACAAATGAAAATATTTCGGTCGGATACACCATACTGCGATTATTAATTTGTGTGGCAATAAAAGTAAATTCAGCAACACCAACGATATAAGCCAAGGAAGTATCTTTAATTAGCGACACCCATTGATTAACAAAAGATGGCATCATCATTTTAATAGCTTGAGGTAAAATAATATAGATAATAACTTGGGTTTTAGAGAATCCTAAGGAAAATGCAGCTTGCCACTGATCTTTCGCCACAGCAATCATACCGGCATTCACACAATGGCCAATGTAAGCAGCACCAATAACAGATAATGCAAAAACAACGGTTGTAATTGCCGGTACATTCACATTAAGTAATACAGGCAATAAAAAATAAGTCCAAAATATGAGCATAATCACTGGAATTGCTCTTAAAAAGCCTAGCACACTAATGAATAAAGAGCGAACAAGACCTTTAGTCACCGTTAATCCAACGCCAGCTAAAATCCCTATAAAAGTTGAAAACACAATCGCTGCTAAACTCATTAAGAGTGTTAAAAATATTCCGCCAGGAAAGTTACCCCACATCATATAACTTAAATTATGATAAATAACTTCTAAACCTTTAAGTTCCATAATAAGTCACTACACCTTATTTCTTATTTGGATGTGCTTGGCTTGATAAATGTTGCCTAATGTGCCAATTATTACAATAGCCAAAATATATAAAAATGTTGCGATAGCAAAGTCTTGAAAAGTTTTTAATGATTCGGTTTCAACTTGCCTTGAAACATAAGATAGCTCTAATACTCCTATCGCCATTGTTAGTGATGAATTTTTGACAATATTCATATATTGACCAATTAGGGGAGGAAAGGCGATACCAAAACTTTGAGGTAAAATTATAAAACGCATACTTTCCCACCATGTTAATCCCAATGCTAAAGCTGCTTGTTGTTGCCCTACTCTCACGCCTGCCATACCTGCTCTAAATTCTTCTGCAATAAAAGCACTGGAATAACATGTCAATCCAATAAAACCAATAATAAATTCAAATGATGGCATTTTTAATGTAAAAAACCATAACTGAATCTGTGGTTCGTCAAACAACCATATTTTAAATTCGTTGGGCAGCAAGTTTCCAATACCAAAATACCAAAAGAACAGTTGAGGTAATAATGGAGAATAACGAAAAATTGCGTTATATCCTATTACAATACCTTTAATCAATTTAATTCGACTTTGCTGAGCAACAAACAGCAAAAAACCCAAAATGGTCGAAAAAACGATAGTAAGAAATGAGATGGCTAAGGTTACTAAAAAACCGTCCCATAACCACCATAAATAGCGAGATTCAATTAATTGATCTAACATGATTTATTCGCTTTGACCTATTTTAAATTCACCACGAGGCATTGCTGATTTAGTATTAGGACCAAACCAACGATTATAAATCGTTAATGCTTCGCCATCTGTTTCAAGATTTACTAATATTTGGTTTATCTTGTTTTTTAAACGCGTTTCTCCTTTTGCAATACCAACCGCTTGATATTCTTGCGTAAGACTAAATGGTGAAATTTCGAAAGCCTCACGCTGTGCTTCTGGTACATTGGCAAGTAAACCAATTAATTTAGCATCATCTTGAGTAATCGCTTGCACCACACCATTACGTAACGCAGCAAACGCAAAGGGTGTATCATCATAAGAAATCACTTTCGCTGTTGGATACTTTTCCCTAAGGGTAATCTCCATAACAGTACCTTTGTCAGCGCCAATTCGTAGACTTTTCAGATCGTCGGGTGTTTTAAGTATGCCCTTTTTAGCAATAAATTTTTGACCAGTAGCAAAATAGGGCAAACTAAAATCGACTGTTTTTGCTCTTTCATCCGTTACCGTAAAGTTTGCCACAATTAAATCTGCTTTTTGTGAAGTTAATAATGGAACCCGATTAGCAGGATTAGTGGGTACCAATTCAACTTTGACATTTAATGCTTTGGCAATAGCATTGGCATAATCCACATCAAGACCGGTAATTTTATTCGTTTTTTCATCAATAAAACCAAAAGGCGGATTACTATCAAATACGGCTATTTTAATAACACCTTGCTTTTCAATATTATCTAAGCGATCGGCAAAAGCAGAATTCGCACTTAATAATGCGCCGATAATAGCCATCATTATTAGCAGTTTAGTAAGAAATTTCATTTTATACCTCAATAAAAGTTATATTTGATATCTGAAAAGTCTATCAACAAAAAAATGATATGGATAAATAACAAATCATCACATAGTTATAACTAAAAGTTATATTAAGGTAATTAAATTTGCTAGTTAAAATCGCTAATAGATTGAAAATAAGCTATTTTTAACAAAAAGATGAAAATGATAATAATTAGATCTTATATTAAAGAGTAATAATTAAAAAAACACATCTTTAAATTCATAGATGCAAGGAAAATAATTACCTCTTGCATTAAGGTAAATACGTTGGAAAATAATTGGCTATTAAAATTGAGATTGGGAAGGATATTCAGATAAATAAAAAAATAGCATACTCGATAAAAAGAAATCCTTTTGAGAAGGACTCAAGTGTGTTATATCACTCTGAAAGGTATTAATAAATAGAGTGTAATATGTGGAAGGATGAAGTAGATTAGACTCAGTAAACACACATTAAACCAATACCACCTGAATGCTATTAATAAATAATGACATCGCATCTATCGTAATCAAACTAGTTAAATAATAGCAAATATGCATAAATAAAAGATAAACAGATGGTTATTCTGTTCTTGCTAAAATACCCATCAATAATTTGCCTGTTGATGGGTCAATCATGATTGTTGCACTGCACTTATTAATTATTTATTGTTAATTTTTCCTAAATTATCTAGCTAATTGTGAAATCACCATTACCTATCCAAATATTTCACTATCAACAAAAAAATAAGAAATTTCACGTTCTGCTGATGCAAAAGAATCGGACCCATGCACGGCATTTTCTCTCACATTGGTAGCAAAATCTGCTCTTAAAGTACCAGCAGTAGCTTTAGATAGATCAGCGGGTCCCATAAGTTGTCGGTAACGTTCAATGGCATTTTCACCTTGCAAAACTTGAACAACAATTGGACCAGACATCATAAATTTTATTAAATTAGCAAAAAAAGGGGTGTTTTGATGCTCAGCATAAAAACCTTCAGCTTGTTCTTGTGTTAATTTCACCATTTTTATTGCAATAATGTTAAGTTTAGCTTGGCAAATACGTGTTTGAATTTCACCAATAATCTGTTTTTTTACAGCATCAGGTTTAATAATACAGAGCGTTTTTTCTAGAGCCATGTTAATGTTCCTTTATTCATCTGAAATAAAATTAATTCGTACAATTTGTCCACTTTCGTCTAACACCAGTAAACGATGTTTCCCATTTTTGTTTACTGTTAAAGCAACTTTTTCATTATCCTTGGAGTTAGCGACTAAAACTCCATCTAGAAACCACCATTTTTCGCCAAATCCACCTTCAGGAATTAAATCAATTGTGACTTGGTTATTACCGGGTAACGCCCTAATCAATTGGTTATTCCGTAAACCAACGATATTAAGTGAGGCGAAGATATCTTTATTCATTACAGGACAATTTTTATCAATGGGAGGCAATAATGCTTGTCTTCGTTCTTTGGTTAACAACCAATTTTCTAATGAAACAGGCCACAAGGCTATTGTTTTTTTTTGTGCTCCTGTACAATCAGCGGCAACACGCTTACCTCGTTCATTTACCCAAATGTTTATCCAACTTGAATGGTAAATATTGTTTTTTAATTCACTCACGGTACTTAATGTTGGTGGTAACAGATTATTTAATACCCATGCTGTTTTTTGACGATGGCAATTAACATCTGAATCGGGAAGTGGCTGACCTGATGGCCAACAAATTTTCTCAATCGATACCGATTCAGGTTTCTCATAAGCAGGGAGAGGTTGATTTAAGCGCCTTTCTCTATTTAATAATATTGAATTAACTTGTTGCAAAATTGGCAATGCTGACATTGAACCATACTGCCCAACAACAGGAGTACCGTCAGGGCGCCCTACCCAAATACCAATTAAATATCGAGGATTTATACCAACAGCCCAAGCATCACGATAACCATAACTGGTTCCTGTTTTAAAAGCTAATAAATTGTTATTCATTAGCATTTGCCGAGTAATCCATGCACTACCATTAGAGATAAAGGGTTTATTAATCAAGGGATCGGATTGAGTAAATCGTAAGGGACTAACATTACCCTGCCTTGCAAATGCACTGTATGCACTAATAAGGTTATCCATCCTAAGCGAGGCTCCACCTAATATATAGGAAATATTTGGTTCATTGGCAATAGAAAATAAAGGTAAACCAATGCCAGCAAGTTTTCCTGCAAACTTTTTTGGGCCGTATAACTCAATCAATTGGACTGCTGGTAAATTTAATGATTGATTTAATGCATCAGAGACACTTACAGGTCCATGAAAACCTTCATCAAAATTAGTTGGTCGATAATCGGAGGTAATACGTGGAACATCTTGTAATAACGATTCAGAATGGACCATACCTTCATCGAGAGCAAATGCATAAATGAATGGCTTGAGTGTTGAACCAGGAGATCGTAACGCTCTAATCATATCAACTTGACCAAAACGCTCTTTATCATTAAAGTCAGCTGAACCTACATACCCTTTAACTGTCATATCTGCATGATCTACCACTAAAATTGCTAATGAAGTTTTAGGCGGTAATTGTTGTTTTCGATTAATAGCAAGATCTTCTAAAATATACTGAATAGAAACATCAATAGTGGAATGAATCGTATTATCATTAGGATATTGCTGTTTTAATCTATAAGCCAATAATGGGGCTAACTGTGGCGTTTTTCGTGGATAAACCCAAACTTCGTCTCGTCGAATTTGATCAATTAACTCTTTTGGCCAAACATCATACTGTGCAAGTCTATCTAATACTTTGTCACGAGCTAGCGTAGCTCTTCGAGGAAATCGATCTGGCCTTAATCGACTTGGAGCTTGAGGCAATACTGCCAATAATACTGCCTCACTTCGAGTTAAGGCTTTAGGTTGTTTACCAAAATAAGACCAGCTAGCGGCACCAATACCTTCTATGGTTCCCCCATAGGGAGCATGATTAATATATAAAGTTAAAATCTCTTGTTTAGTGTAATGGAGTTCAAGTTGCAAAGTCCGAAAAATTTGTTTTAATTTACCAATCAAAGTTCGATCATGAGGAGCGAGTAACCTAGCCACTTGCATTGAAATGGTACTACCACCCGAAATAATTTTATTACTCGATAAATTTTGCCAAGCAGCTCGAAATAACGATAATGGATTAATACCAATATGATGATAAAAATAACGATCCTCATAATGTAATAATACATCAAGATAATAATCAGGAACTTCATCAAGGCTTACCGAATAACGCCAAATACCTTTTTCATCAGCAAATCGCCATAAAGGAGTTTCATCTTGAGCAACAACGGTTTGTGTTGTTTTATTTTGCGAAATTGATAATGGAAAAAGAAAATCAGCAACAAAAAAGCCGCCGACTAACGATAACAATAAAAAGATAAATAATTTATTAAAAAACTTTTTCATTATTGGTATTCGTCTATCTAATACAATTAAAAAAGCAATTCCACCAATGCTATTGACGGAGTAATCAATGAAATTTATCTAAGTAAGGGTATTCAAATCCTTTACTATCACTTAATTAATTACTTTTTTTATTGGAACCGATATCGTCATTAAGCTCGGAGATTGCCCAATAGCAAATCGATCAGGACGGTACATTGATTCAACATAAGGATGAGGAATCATATAATTTCCTGTTGTTACTGCTCTCACTAAGTAAGCAACACGTTTATGATATTTTTTTTGTCCGATATCATTTTGGATATTCACAGCAGCCACATATCGATCATCTCTGAACTCCTGATATTTAAGTTGACTTACGTCATCATCTTTCAATAAAGATGCTATGCTAGGGATGGATGATAGATGCACGCTACTATTAGAAAGATTCTGATTTTCAAGTTCTAATCCAGCTGGTAAGTAATCAACAATCAATGCATCATGAACAGGTTCTTTGGATGTTACATCTAAAATCACTACCATTATGGTTCCTACTTCTAATTGCGATGGGTTAATCTTGTTACCCAGCAAATCGTAATAGGTTCGACTAATGTTAAAAAAGCCATCTTGTGATGTTGGTGGTGGAGCAGTTTGTCCATAACCAGAAAGAGAGAATTTAAGATAAAGAGGTTGATTATATTTTGAATTGTTAATAGATAACCCTTTCGTTAAGGCTTCATAATGATAGGAATTTGAGAAGATTGAATTTACCTTAGCAACGTTATCATTTATTGCCAGTTTAAATTTATTGTCCTTTTTATGTTGCTCTAATGACCAACCAGCAATAAACAATGCATTCAATTCCTGAGTTGAGTAATAGCGTTTTTCATTTAATAATTCAGATAGAATAAATAGAAAACTGGCTTGATCTTTTTGAGCCATATCGTTTTCAATCAATAATGATAAAATTAATGCTTGGTCACGAATTTTGCTACCATAATTACCTAGCCATTTACTATAGTTAAATGGAGTTGTGAAGATTAATGGTAATAATTTGTCATAAATAGATGTCATGCCATTTATCTTCGCACTTACTGATAATTGTGCCAAAGGTAATGGGGAGTAAACAAACGATGTATCATGATTGATTTTATTAGATAAATAATTGATTTCATTTCGCATTGCTGAGGAAATCTTACTGTATTTGGATAAAATCATTAGCGCATAAGCTTTAATAGACAACTTTTCAAACTCAAGTTCTTTTTCATTCCCGTAATAATAAAGATGGTTAAATGAAGATGAATCATAAATATATTGACCAAGACGCATCATTGCGGCATCAAGTGCTTTATCATTTACCTGATAACCTCGTTCTTTAGCTTGCAATAAAAAGTCAGTGGCATAAACAGTAAGCCAATGTTCTTCTTCACTATGACTACTCCATAAACCAAAACTGCCATTACTCCGTTGCATTGATAAAATGCGTAAAATGCCTATATGAACCTTTTCACGGCGTTTGTCATCAGAATCGGTTTTAATACCTAACTGTGCAAGCTGTTCATTGTTCGCATATAAAGATGGGAATAATCCACTGATTGTCTGTTCTAAACAACCATAAGGATAAGCAAATAAACTTTTAATATATTGAGCGATGTTCAGTGGAGGTTGATTAGAGACGACCAATTGCCCTTCAACGGTATTTTTAATCAATTCAGTTAATGCTTGGTCAGGTAATTTCCAACTTTTATTTTCATCTAACACTGCCTGATAATATCTTAATGTTGGAGCGTAAGCTGGTCTTACACCTATATTCCAAGAACGACGAATGTTAAAATCTTTATTATCATCCATGACAATACCTTTCACATCAACAGTTATAGTACCTATACCATAACCAAAGTTTGCAGCAACAGGAATCTGAATAATATGTTTTTGTTTGCTATCAAGTTTGACAGAAATAGATTTGGCATCATTTTGATGAATCAAACCTGTGGTTGATATTTCAACTTGCATAGTTTGGATCGTATCAGTCAAATTATGAAGATCTAACGCTAATACAGCCTGATCTCCGCCGGATAAAAATCGCGGAGTGGATAATTCGGCAATCACAGGCGCTGCTACCTTTATCGTTTTTTCTGCTTTACCAAAACGATTGTCATCCCATGCTTGCGCCATTATGCGCAATTCACCATTGAAATTAGGTAATTGTAAATCAACAATACCTTCGCCCTGATCATTTAATTGAATAGTTTCTAATTGTTGAGCAACAATAAAAACATCATTAGACGGTTTTTTTCCACCAGTGCCCATTGCATCACCACCAAAGCTCATAGTAACATTACGCCCTGAAGCTTCAATTAAGCTACCATAAACATCAAAAATATCAACATCATAACGTTTACGTCCTAAAAAGCCAACGTAAGGATCTGGCGTAACATAATCAGTAATATTTAGTACACCCGAATCAACAGCAGAAACTAACACTATGACTTTTTTATCTTTTTGAATAAATTGCTTATCCATTTTGATTTTAATTGGCACAATACTTTCTGGATGCACTTGTTTTAGAGAATCGATTGAGATATTTAAATGACGCTTAGTTGTATCAGTAGGTAAATAAAGTAAACCCATTGCTCGTTTTACTGTTTGTATTGCTGCATCAGTCGATGGGCGTATTATCATGGCATTAATATAAATATCATGTCTTCCCCAATTTTCAATTGGTATATCGACATCCAAACCATTTTCGCCTACAGTAATTGCTTTTTTCCAAATGATACCATCATTTGTTTCAAGAGAGATGTAACCAGATCCTACAACTGGAGCTTGAACATTGACTTTAGCCACATCTCCGACATGATAAAAGGGTTTATCAATACTTAACTTGACTTGATCGGGGCGCACTGATTTCGTACCATGTGTATTATCCTCCCAATCGTAACCTGACCAGAAGCGAAAACTTGTCACTACTTTAGAGTCTGCATCAATAACTTCAATACGATAAGATCCATAATCACTGCTCAAATAGCTTATTTTAGTCGTACTCCCCACTTCAATGGATAATTGATCCTCAGAAATAACAATGTCACTGGAATTATAATTTACTTGCCAGCCATCTTCGTTTGACCAAGTCCAATAATATTGACGACGCTCATGAATCAGTCTTGTTTTTAAGGAATTTGTACCAAGTTTTTCACCCTCTAAATTGACATAAGCAATTTCAAATTCTGCATTAGTCCCGATATCAACGGTTGGACGCTCATAATAATTATCACTGTTCCAATCATAATATGGTGAATCCGCAAATAAAGCTCGAATTGCTGGTAATTTATTTGCAGGCCAAATGGTTTGAGTAGCATAACGCGTAATAGGTCTACCACCTGAATCCAGCAGACTCGCTTGTAGAACCACTTTGACTGGAGAACGTAAGTTTGACCAACTATTTTTCTTAATATGAAGCTGTTTTAAGCCATTGTTATCTAATTTCTCCTCAAACGAACCAAGTTCACTGTAGAGATTAGCGTCTGTTACTGAACCAATTTTAAAATCGGCTAATCCAGCAATAGAATCAACTTTCTTTAAATACACATTAGCATCTAGGCGATTATCTGATGCTGGTGCACCATACAAATACCAACCTTTGATATCAAAGTAAACGTCTTCATCGCTTAATATTGGACCGCTGGATGAACTGGTTATTTCCATCGCCATACGTTCTGGCAAAAATTCTTCCACTTTAAAATACCAATAACGATAAATGTCATCCCCTAGATTGAAACGAATTGACCATTTACCTGTTGCTGCATCAGATGGAATAACATAATTAGCCTGATATAAACCATTCGTATCAGCATTGCTTTTTAATTGAAAATTTTTAACTACTCGTCCATTAGCTGAAATCATATCTGCTATAATTGGTTGGTTAGGCAATGGTTGTCCATCGGCATTACGTAATAATGCATTAAAATAGACAGTTTCATCTGGACGATAAAGATCTCGGGGTCCAAAAACAAATAATTGCTTGTCATAATAAGGTGTGCCTGATAAATCGAATTCAGTCAGATTAAGGGCATTGCGATCAATATATATAAATGAAGTTTGTTTTCCATCGCTGGCTGTCAATACCCGATATTCATCATTGTTATCCATAGTGAATTCAGCATAACCATCTTGGTCTGTCTTTTCTAAAATATATTGACAATTGTTATCTACTTTTCCACGATTACGACAAGCTATTTCAACATTTGCAAGAGGCTTACCATCATCCAATCCATAAGCCATAACCGTAAATTTATGATTTTTATAGTTATGAACTGAAATTCCAATATTACTTATTGAAAATAGGGTTGCTGGATTTGATTCGTTGTAAGTCCCAGATTCATTCATCACGGCAACATAAACGCCTTCCTGATTAAGTTCATTAATTTTTGAAAGGTTGACTAGAACAGTTTCTTGAGCATTGGGTTTAGGATTAAGATCAAAACGTGACGAATATACTAAATCGGCATAGCCATTCATCTCTTCTGAACGCCAAACTGAAAGTTTATTAATAAAGCCAAATTTATGAATAAAATCACTTAATTTATCGGGCTTAATTTTAAAAAAGTTAATGTCGACCTTATTAACATTCAATGTGGTGACAGGTAATCCACTCATGGATTTACTCGGTAATAATAATCCAGTACTGGCAAAATTCACCATGGGATGACGATCTTGAGTCGTTAATTCTTTTTCATAAACTGATTGTAAACGACTGTTATTAATTGCCGTTAACATTTTATCGATCGTTAATGCTAATTTACGATTTGGTGCAAGATAACGATGTCGTAATTCCAAACCATTATCAGACAACTCCCAGACACCATCGACTACACCGGTTTCCTTATCGACTAATCTCAGTAAATTTGTAAAATTTAATTTGGGTAGAAGTGGAACAGAAAAAGTCACAACTAGAGTACTTGATCCATCAAGAATGATCTCTGAGCAATCAAGAATTTCTAGTTTTTTATCTTTATATTTTTCGATTAAATCAGGTGTTGGATTAAATACAATAGGTGATTGCAAATCAATATTCACATTTTGCGTCGAGCTATTTTTTTTGTTATCCATTATCTTTGTCATAAGCTCGTTATCATTGGCTTGAGCACATAGCGTTAAAAACAAACTTAATATCGCTAAGTGTTTAATCAATATCATGATTTCACCCATTTACCCTTTTATTTCACAAAATGATGTGATTATTTTTTATCAATATTATGCACTGTCAGTAAACGTTTAGCAAAAAATCTTTATAATAGGAATTGTTTATAAAATGATAAATCAAATTTTTAACAGAATTTTTCAGAAAAACTGATTTGAAGTGGTACTCTTGGCATTTAGAACTTACTGTACGATCAATAAGCTCCAAATGTTGGTAATTTATAAATAATTGGGTGATGACTGACTGGTTTATAGCGTTTTTGCAGTTAATTTTTTTAAAATAACATTCAAAATAATCCCATATAATGGTAAAAAGAACAAACCACAAATTAAAATTTTAAAACTGTAATCCATTAACGAAATTTCACCCCAGTGATTGGCCATAAATTCATCACTGCTTTTGTAAAAAGCAATAGCAAAAAAGACGATAGTATCAATACCATTTCCAAAAATTGCAGAAGCGGAAGGTGCTACCCACCAAGAACGATTTTTTCTTAAATAGTTAAAAACAGTAATATCCATTAATTGTCCAATTAAATAAGCCGCAAAACTGGCTAAAGCAATTCGAAAAACAAAGCTATTAAAATGAATCAATGCTGACCAACCTACCCAATGGGTTTCGAAAAATAGAACCGAAATTAGGTACGAAAACAATAAAGCGGGAATCATAACCACAAAAATAATTTTTCTCGCCAAACTGGCACCAAAAATACGAATAGTTAAATCAGTGGTCAAAAAGATAAATGGAAAAGTGAACGCTCCCCAAGTAGTATGAAATCCAAAAATATCAAATGGAATTTGTACCAAATAGTTACTGGAAGCAATAACGATAATATGAAAAAAAGCCAACCAGCCGAGTGCTTTATGTTTTTGCTGTCGAGTAAATTGTTTTTCAATCAATTGTGAATGAACGTTTAAATACATATTTGTTTCCTTTTTTAATGGGGTGAGAGAACCCAGATAAATATTGGTTAAGTTTGGGCTAAATATTCTTGTAGACCTTTATCACGCAGCATACAACTAGGACATTTACCACATCCCCCTTCTACACCGTAATAACAAGTATGGGTATTTTGGCGAACATAATCAAGATAACCCAATTTATCAGCCATTTCCCATGTTTGAGCTTTAGTCAGGTACATCAAGGGTGTTTTAATATTAAATGCATAATCCATCGCTAAATTCATCGATACATTCATGGATTTAATAAAAATATCACGACAGTCAGGATAACCACTAAAATCCGTTTCACAAACGCCGATAATAATATCATTAATACCTTTCTGCTTGGCATAACAACCCGCTAACAGTAAAAACAACATATTACGTCCATCAACAAAAGTATTTGGGTAATCACCATCTTGTGCAGCTTTGATTTCTTGCGAATCATCAATCAAAGCATTATTGGTCATATGTTTGATCACTGATGTATCAATTACGGTTTGCTTGACACTTAAATCCTCGGCGATCCACTTAGCTTTATCCAATTCAATACTATGGCGTTGACCATATTGAAAGCTTATGGTTTCAACATTCTCACGACCATAATCGGCAATGGCTTGCAGCAGACAAGTCGTCGAATCTTGCCCTCCAGAAAATATCACTAGTGCTTTACGATTTTTCATTAAAAATTCCTGTCAGATTGATAATTAGCGATTATCGACTTTTTCGGGATAAAGATCATGATTAACTAAGCGATTGAGTGCAATTTGCTTCCACTGAGTATTGGATTTACCATAATTGGCATAAGGATCAATTGAAATACCACCACGTGGTGTAAATTTACCCCACACTTCAATGTATTTAGGATCCATTAACTTAATCAGATCTTTCATAATGATATTGATGCAATCTTCATGATAATCACCATGATTTCGAAAGCTGAATAGATACAGCTTAAGAGATTTACTCTCAACCATTTTGATATTAGGCACATAAGAAATATAAATTGTGGCGAAATCAGGCTGACCTGTAATAGGACAAAGACTCGTAAATTCCGGACAATTAAATTTAACAAAATAATCATTACCGGGATGTTTGTTATCAAAAGTTTCCAGAATTTCCGGAGCATAGGTTGTTGGATAGCGAACAGACTGATCGCCTAATAATGTAACGTTACTCATAATTTTCCTTAGTTTTTTTGCGTGGGAGGTTCACGAACCACGAGACAAGCCGCACACCTTACCTTTTTTTACTAAAAAAGTCTAGAACATCATTTTAATCAAATTAATTAAGAGCTGATTTGGAAACAATGAAACGGTTAACTTTGAAAAATAGCAAATATTACTCTATAAAATTAGCTATCTAATAAAATTTTATAAAAAAGAGATCAGTTTATTTTCAGTAATTGTTATGTGTAACACTCATTCTGTTTTATCAAAAAGACAACATTCATTACCGATAAAAAAACATCCTTGTAGAAGATTTTTAATCAATAGTCATAAATTTATGAATAGTAAAGGGATAATAAAGATCAATGTTATAATCTGTTTATTTATATCGTTGTAAGACTCATGTTGTTCTTTGGACTATTAATAGTCCTAATGCGATTATCTAATTATTTTTTAACAATTGGTAATAGAAAATTAAAATAATTTAATTGATTATATTTACATCGAATACATTTAGTCGATTTTCAGTATTCAAGTTTTAAAATTTTGTAATTAATAGCCGTAAATTATCTGTCATAATATTCATCCATTTCTAATGGTTTTATTTAATAATATTTAGATAAATGATCATATAAAACTTATCGTTTTTGGTAGCACTTTAGGTTAACAGCATTTTTACAGAAAATAGCTAAATAGAACTAAAGAAAATTAACATAATTTTAGCTAATATGAGATATTAAAGATGACCTCAAGAAGTAATATATCTCCTCAAGGTCAATATTAATTGCACAAATTTCAATATTATTTTATTGTTCGAATCTATTTTTTAATTTCAATAAAATTAAAAACTAAGATTACTTAGTATTAACTTTATCATAATAATCCGCTAATTTATTTTTTGCTTCAGTGAGTTCTTTTTCTGCATCGTGCAATTTAGATTTTAGAGCATCAATTTTGTCTTGATTTGCATTAATACCATCTTTTTCATACTCTTTGGTTTTTTCTGCTAATTTTTTGGTTTTGTCAGAGACATTTTTGCTTTTTTCTTCCACTAATCTTTTGTATTTTTGTTCCAATGTGTCATCCGAACAATTGGTATTAACTTGTTGAAGTGCTTTTTCAAGCCCTGTGATTTCAAAAGTATTATTGGCTTTTTTGGCTTGTTCTATTTTTGCTTCGATGGCCTGTTTTTTTGCATCGCAAGTCAATCCTTCATGTACATCATTACTTGATGCATAACTATTTACAGAAAACGCCATAACTAAAGTGATAATGCTTAATTTACTTAATAACCCTATTGCTGATTTCATATTGATCCTCCTAAGTTTATTTTCTTAATTGAACATAATCTACTTTGTGATCGTTACCTTTTGTCAAAATCAAACTGGCTCTTTCTCGAGTTGGTAAAATGTTTTCAACTAAATTTAATTCGTTTATCTCACTCCACAAGCGATTAGCGATGCTGATTGCCTCTTGTTCTGGTAATTGAGAATAGTGATTGAAGTATGAATTGGGATCACTGAAGGCCCCTGCTCTAAATTTTAAAAAGCGGTTCACATACCAATGATGTAATAAAGATAAATCGGCGTCAACATATATCGAAAAATCAACATAATCTGAAACAAATACTCGATTATGTGCTTGAGTATAATTGACCGCACCTTGTAATACATTTAAACCTTCCAAAATCAAAATATCTGGACTGTCGATCACGATCTCTTCATTTTCTACAATATCATAAACTAAATGTGAATAAACCGGTGCTTTAACTTCCGCTTGCCCTGATTTTATATCTGCAACAAAGTTAATTAGCTTTTTAAGGTTGTAGGATTGTGGAAAACCTTTTTTATTCATAATGCCGCGCTCTTCAAGGCATTTATTTGGATATAAAAAACCATCCGTAGTAACTAACGCTACTTTTCTATGTTCAGGCCAACGAGTTAGTAATGCCTGTAATACACGTGCCGTAGTACTTTTACCAACAGCAACACTGCCCGCGATACCAATTATGTAAGGGATTTTTTGGCTTTTACCTAAAAATTTAGATAATACCGCCTGCCGACTAAAACTATTACTAATATAAAAATTGAGTAATCTTGATAAAGGTAAGTAAATTTCACTTACTTCATCCATTGATAAATCTTCATTGATTCCCTGTAAAGAAATTAGTTCTCCAGATGTTAAGGTCATTGGTTCCGAATTACGCAAGCTTGCCCATTCTTTACGGCTAAACTGCATGTAAGGACTCAAATGATTATTCATGTTTATTTCTCTATAACGATTGATTCAAGAATATTCGGCTCAGATTATACATAAAACTGTAATTTTACAATCACTAATTCACAATGTGTCTTCCTCATAGCTATATTTTAGACTTACTGATAAAATATACTGAATAAATGATTAACCAAACTGTAAAACAGAGATAGTATGTTAAAATCTAAATCGAAACAAAAACTCAAAAAAAGCCGTCAGGAAATTAATGAAGAGTCTCGCGAACTCAAACGTAAACGCAAGCATAAAGGTTTGCCTAGTGGTTCACGCTTTAATAATACAGATAAAAACAAAAATAACAATACTCAAAAAGTAGCGAAAGATCCACGTATAGGCAGTAAAACGCCGATTGCTTTAGTTGTTGATACAAAGGTGAATCCCCTTAAGGCTGTTAAACAACCTAAAGTAGAGAAAACCGTTTTATCACCACAACAAGAATTAGAGCAACTTGAAAACGATCCTAAATTGGATATGTTGCTAGATTTGGTTGAAAAAAATGGCAAGTTGACTATAGAACAACAAACTTATTTGGATAGTAAATTGAATCGAATAGATGAACTGATGCAAGAATTAGGTTATATCGATGATGATTTTGAAGCTCTTGATGATGAGAAGGAAGATATCGTAAGTTTATTAAAACGTAATTAATAATGGGTAAGGGTCTTACTTCACCCAATACCATTCATTTTTGTAGTAAGGTCAGGGAAAGAGTTATAAAAAATATCCCTGACTGAATGCTATAATAACAGATGTCTTATTCGAACTGTAATTTATAACACATAGCGAGCAGATAATAATGCCATTATTGATAATGTTAAATTTATATTTTGGATTATTTATTTGCACATTATTGTATTTGCGTAAAACAAATCAGATCAAGCTGAAAACAAGAAACAGAGCAAAAAGTGTAACTAAGCAAAAACCAACTTTACTAAGTCATGGATATAATAATGCTAAACACAGACTTAAACGGAAACAGAAGTATGACTGAAAAACAATTATGGGATCAGGCTTTAATTAAAAAATATAACTATTCTGGTCCAAGATATACTTCATATCCTACTGCCCTTGAATTTAATGAAAATTATAATGAACAGGATTTTTTGAACGCGACGTCTCGTTACCCTACCCAACCTTTATCTTTATATGTACACATTCCGTTTTGTCATAAACTTTGCTATTTTTGTGGTTGTAATAAACTTATTACACGTCAAACCCAGAAAGTCACCAAATACCTGGATATTTTAGAAATTGAAATAGCAAAACGAGCCAAACTTTTCCAAAACAGAATTGTTACACAAATGCATTGGGGAGGAGGAACACCTACCTTTTTAACAGATCAAGAAATTAGCCGATTAATCAGCTCGCTAAAATCCCATTTTCAATTTGCTGACAATGCTGAAATGTCAATTGAAATTGATCCTCGTGAAATTACGTCACAAACTATCGATCATTTAGCCCAAGTTGGCTTTAACCGCTTAAGTATGGGAATTCAGGATTTTAACCACGAGATCCAAAATCTGATTAATCGAGAACAAGACGAACATTTGATTCGTTCATTGATCGATCAAGCTCGAAAAAATCATTTCGACTCCATTAGTCTCGATTTAATTTATGGTTTACCTAAACAGACCGTTGCCAGTTTCACCGAAACCCTCAATAAAGTGATTGATATTTCTCCGGATCGTTTAAGTGTGTTCAATTATGCGCATTTACCGAGTCGCTTTGCAGCTCAGCGCAAAATCAAAGATAACGATTTACCCAGTGCTTCGGAAAAATTACTGATTTTACAAACAAGTATAGAAAAATTAACCCAATCAGGTTATCAATATATTGGCATGGACCACTTTGCTAAACCAACCGATGAACTCGCCCTTGCTCAACAGCACAATAAATTACATCGAAACTTTCAAGGTTATACAACGCAAGGGGATGCAGATTTGCTAGGATTAGGCGTCTCTGCAATTAGCATGTTAGGTGATAGTTATGCGCAAAATCAAAAAGATCTTAAAATCTATCAGCAACAAGTCGAGAAAATCGGTAATGGTCTATGGAAAGGTTTTACGTTAGAACGTGATGACCTTATTCGTCGTGATGTAATAAAGCAACTGATTTGTCATTTTTATCTTGATAAGAAAGTGATTGAACAGCAATACGATATCGATTTTAATGACTATTTTGCCGAAGATTTGGCACTTTTACAACCATTACAGAAAGATGGACTGATCACCATACATAGCGATACAATTCAAGTCGCTCCAAAAGGTCATTTATTGATCCGCAATATCTGCATGTGTTTTGATATTTATATGCGTAAAATGGCAAGACAACAGCAGTTTTCACGAGTAATTTAATAAATTAAGAAAGTTACGGCTACCACCGTAACTTATTTAATCAATTTAATTAATGCGGTTAGATACTTAATGACTGGCTAAATAGACTTTGAATTTAGTGGTTTGTGCAATGACTTCCACATTTTTGAATGTTTCATCTAAAATCGATTGATAAGGCAAAAATGAATTGGCCACGATGCACAAAAAACCATTTAATTTTAAGTGTTTTTTGGCTTCTTTAATTAATGCATTGACTGCTGTGTAACTTGTCTCTTTACCATCGTGAAAAGGAGGATTAGAAATAATAAGATGATATTTATCATTTAAATTGGAAAATACATCACTTGCAACAACAGTCCCTTTGACATTATTGCAATTTAGTGTGATTTTACTTGACTCCATTGCTGCGCTACTCACATCTGACAAAGTGAGCTCAATATCTGGGTATAGCTTACCTAATATCGTAGATAATATGCCCGAACCACACCCAACATCTAACACATTGCCTTTAATGATTTCAGCATGGTCAATGACTGCATTCAATAATAATTCGGAACCTGCATCTAACCCTTTTTGACTAAATACGCCTGGTAAACTTTTAATTTCAATATTTTGATTTTCAATAGTAATATGGTAGCTCAACCACCATTCATTGAGTTCAAATGCTAAGCGACTATCGGCTTGAAAATGATACAATCCACAACGTCTTGCACTATCCATTTTTTGGATGGAACCGAAATCTTGTAATAAAGCTTCAACACTTTTTACTCCTGTACGATTTTCGCCAACAATAAAGATATCGCTTCCTTTGGGCATATTATTAAGTAAATAAGAAAGCTGGAATTGTGCTTCACTTTTCGTTTTTGGCCAGTAATAAATTAGTGTATTCATTCCAACATAAAACTCCGTATCCGGCAGCAACGAAAAAATGGTTTGAGCACCACGCACACTATTTTTTAGACGTAAATAAGTATGAAATTGAGTGCAATGAATTTTAACTTGATTTGCGACCATTATTGCTGGATAACTATCTTGAATATCACCTGCAATAATCACATTTTTATCATGAAAAAATGTTTGATGACGTTCAATTACCTGACTTGCTGGAGTAAAAACGGATGTTGACATAGTACCTCGATGAAAAAACCTTTATAATTTTATCTGTTAATTATACAATTAACCCTTATTATTCTCTAATAAAAAAACAGTAATTCAATAATGACTGAACAAGATTGGTATTTGCAACAATGCAATATTACTCAATACATTTTGCGTAATTCAACAGTATTCAAAGGTGAAATGACAATCCATATTAGTGATGAGATTCGTTTGATTGTTGTTGCTGAACAAAAACCAACACAAAAAATATATACAGATATCCTTAACGCTATTCGACTTAAAGAAAATCAAGTCTTAATACTTACTCCATCACAATTCATTGTTCCAGCTAGCGATATAAAAACGGTTGTTTGGTTTATTGATATCATACCTGATGAAATGTGGCAAAATCAATTAACCATCCAAACTTCCAGTTTAGATGTTCTAGCTAATGCACCACAACAAAAGCGCCAACTTTGGCGACAATTATGCCAATATGAAAACTATTTCCACCCTCACTCACAATGATTTAACCGAGGCTTTTGCTCTAGAGCAGCTTTGTCATAGGATCCCTTGGTCTAAACCAACGTTCTTTTCCAATCAAGGTGAGCATTATTTAAATTTGAAATTAACCATAGATAATAAAATAATCGGATTTTGCATCTGCCAGCTGGTTGCCGATGAAGCTAATTTATTTAACATTGCCATTCACCCTCAATTTAGGCAACAAGGGCTAGCGAAAGAGCTTTTAAATCATTTGATTGAAAAATTAATGACGATCAATTTTGACAAACCTATTGCTTCCTTGTGGTTAGAAGTGAGAAAATCCAATGATGCAGCCATTCGCCTTTATCATTCACTAGGTTTTAACCAAATAACCATCAGAAAAAATTATTATCCAACTATTGATGGAAAACAGGAAGATGCCATTATAATGGCCTATACCTTAACTTTATAAAACTGTAAAGTATATGACAATGCAAAGCAATAGAGCCTTACTTTTTGTAAATGGTGAGCCGACTAAACATTATCCCAACAATTTAGAAAACTATGCTTTTATTGCCGCAACAGATGGGGCTTATCATAACTATCTTTGCAATTCACCAATAATTCCTAATTATATTATTGGTGATTTAGATAGTTTTGATCATAGCGGTACTCTACCAAGTGGAACTGAAATTATTCATACTCCCGATCAAAATAAAACGGATTTTGAAAAAGCCATCTTATTTTTAGCAAGTAAAGGTGTGAAAAAATTTGATATTTATGGCGCATCAGGTTATGCTAGTGATCATTTCTTAGGAAATTTATCGGTTGTTATACGTTACTATGATCGATTGAATTTTACGTTCTATGATAATTATTGCCAGTTCTTTTTTTCCAAAAAGCAGCAAACTCTTTGTAATATAAAAAATCATATCATTTCTTTTATTCCTTTGTCTAAAGTTACAAATGTCACCATTACAGGTGTTAAATATCCATTAAGTAATGCAACATTAACGTTAAGAGGATTAACAAGTTTAAGAAATAAAGTCATCACGGATTCAGTAAAAATATCCTTTAAAAACGGTGACTTGCTTGTTTTTATAGAAAATAAAGCTACACAAGATTGACAATAACATTTACATTACTTTACAATAATATACACAACTATACACACATTAGCAGAAGAATTATTTAAAAAGGGCCTACTTTATGTTCACAAAAAAACTATTTGTGCTTATTTGTGCTTCAATAATTTCTTTTATGGTTTATGCACAAAACCAAACTAATGTAAATGAAACAAGCAAAGTTATTGATTCTTTTTTTCAGTGTGATAATCAATTTTTTAAACAGTTAAAAACGAATAAAGATTCTTTCAGTCAGTACACAGATTTAGCCTTTGTTGATAATTTTGCTTATATTGTGTCCGATTCGATTGAACACGATAAAAAAAATAGAGTGGTATTTAAAAAGCCAATTGAATACAGAGGATTAAAAATTTTAGGTTATCAAAATATCTTTATTCCAACATCAGTATCTGGTCAATTTTATTATTGGGGGTTTATTTTTGATAATAAACCTCAATACGTTAAACAGGCACTTAATAATATTAACTGGTTAGATTTTAACGAAAAAATTCACTTTGCTAATCCTAAAATTTACGATAAAAAAAGTAAAAATAAAACTTGGCAAGACAATCCTTATTCAATTGACATGGTGATTCCAAGATCTGGCACTGTTGAAAAATCCTTATATTTAGAACCAATAGAAGATAATCAAAGCCGTGTGATTTGCTCAATACAAGGAGATATTGATAAAAAGATTCTCTATTCAGTACGCCCTGATATGAAACCTATCGATAAGGAATATGAAATAAAACGTAAAAAAAGAATTGAAGATAACAATCAAATAAAACAAAAAGAGAATCAAGAAAACCTGAAATCCCAACAAGAAAAAGATATTAATCAAAAATCAACTAAATATAATTCAAAAAATGGGGATAAAATCTAAATGAAAAAAATATACTTGTTATTTATTCTCTTTTCTTTTTCAGCTTTATGTAATGATTTTAATACTCCTGCAACAACCAGTAATAATGAAAGTGATACAAGTAGTTCCCATGAAACAAGTGAAAATTTAAAAGATTCGCGCATTGGTGAACAATTTATTCCAATGAGCAAATTTAATGAAGATAAATCAATAGGTTACTCATTTATTGATAGGAGTTCCATTGTTCTACACCCTTATAATAAAAAAATACGAGTATTTAATGAGGTTGTTAATTTTATACCCCCATTAGTACAAGAAAACAGTGAAGGTGAAAAAATAACTTACCGATCAATTGTGATTCAACATTTCGCTAACTGTGATAAAAAAGAAATCGCTAAAGGGAATATTCAGTTATTTGAAAATTATTTTGGCGATGGTCGTTTAGTGAGTACCAATGACACACCTAACCGATGGGCAAATGCAATTGATAATAATGAACAGCGTCGTTTGTTGATCGTTTCTTGTTCTTTATCTATTGCTCATTAAATATTACTGATTTTTTGTTGATATCTATCTGCCACTTCTAGTGGCAGATAGTTTTTGATTATGCTAATATCACTTAACTACCTCAATATTGATTAACTTTCTATGAACATCACTGAATTTCACACGATTACCGATCAACTGTTTAATAAGGTCGAATCATTTTTAGATCACTTTTCCGAAGAACAAGACATTGACATTGATTATGAAATTAATGGTAATGTCATTACTATCACATTTCCTAATTTCAGTAAAATTATCGTCAATACTCAAGAACCCCTATTTCAAGTTTGGCTAGCAACAGCAAAACAAGGCTATCACTTTGTTTATGTCGATAATGAATGGGTTTGTACTCGTACAAATCAGTCATTTAATAAAATATTCTCGCAATCTGTCACTGATCAAGCAACAATATAACGGTAGAGCTCTAAAAATCGGTTAGATAAGGCAAATTGAGTTTTGCCTTTACTATTTTTCAATTTATAAGTATTAAAGTAAGGTAAGATTGGCTAATTTAATTACCAGCCATTTAACTCCCTCGTCTACAAAGGCAATTTGAACTCGTTTATGATCTCCTTCGCCATCAAGATTGATAATAGTCCCTTCTCCAAAACGATGATGTCTAACTTTTCGACCTAAAACATAACCATCACTTTCACGTTGTTTTTCAAGATAGGATTTTTT
Source organism: Gilliamella sp. B2887 (assembly GCF_026537015.1). Lineage (NCBI taxonomy): Bacteria > Pseudomonadati > Pseudomonadota > Gammaproteobacteria > Orbales > Orbaceae > Gilliamella > Gilliamella sp. B2887. Next base: position 46,818 of record NZ_JAFNMX010000004.1, read on the forward strand.
ACGATCGATAATAAATTGCTCATTTTTACTAAGATCTCTTTTAGTTAAATCATTTGATTTAAACTCAGATGAGGGGATAATACCTCGATAACTTACCTCGTTTAACCTTTCAACAGGTAATTCTGCTAAAAAACGAGAAGGTAAATTACGTTCATCCCGACCATAAAGTCGTCTTAATTCACATAAAGTTAATGTCAAATGTTTTCGAGCCCGAGTGATTCCAACATAGGCTAAACGTCGCTCTTCTTCCATACTATCATTATCTTTAACTGAACGTTGAGCAGGAAAGATACCCTCCTCTAATCCAACAATAAATACATTATCAAACTCTAATCCTTTAGCTGAATGCAGAGTCATTAATTGAATGGAATCTTGAGCTTTAACGACATCTCGACTTTCTAATGAGGTAAACGCTAAAAACGACTCAAGTACTGTCAGTGTTTTACCTGTGGTACTATCCTCAATGACTGTATTTTCATTGTTATGAAAAAATTGTTCGGCAGCCGAAACCAGTTCTTCAAGATTTTCTAATCGTGATTGCCCTTTAATTCCTGGTTCTTGCTCATACATTTGCTGAACACCAGATAATTTAATTATAACGTCAAGCTGTTGATAAAATGGCAACTGTCCTACTTCTTCATGAATTGAGTCCATCAATTGTAGAAAACGACTTAGTCCAGAGCGCTGTCTTTCAGTTAATGCATTTGTTTGAATTAATAATAAACACGCCTCCCATAATGAAAGATTATGTTGTTTAGCCGTAAGTCTGACTTTATCAAGAGTAACATTACCAATACCGCGAGTTGGAGTATTAACTGTCGCTTCAAAAGCCATATCATTGTTGTGATCGTGCAGTAAACGCAAATACGCCAGTGCTAATTTAACTTCTTGCCGCTCATAAAAGCGTATTGAACCATAAATTTGGTACGGCAATCCTGCTTGTAACAGGGTATCTTCAAAAATACGCGATTGAACATTATTACGATATAAAATGGCACAACTTGAAAATTTATCGCCTTCTTCATGACGCTTTTTTATTTGACCAATTACAAATCTTGCTTCATCAATATCATTAAAACCAACATAAAGTGAAATCTTTTCACCTTCACCACTATCTGTCCAAAGATTTTTCCCTAAGCGTTTTTGATTTTTGGCAATTAAAATGTTAGCCGCATCTAAAATATTACTGGTTGAACGATAATTTTGTTCAAGACGAATGATTTCAGTGTCCGGATAATCATTGATAAACAATTGTAGATTGTCGGCATTAGCACCACGCCAGCTGTAGATTGATTGGTCATCATCACCAACAATCATAACGTTAGCCGTATCACCTGCCAATTTTTTTACTAATCGATATTGAATTAAGTTCGTGTCTTGAAACTCATCAATTAAAATATTAGAAAAACGTTGATGGCAATAATTTAGTACATCATGATTTTGATTGAGAAGTTCATAAACTCTTAAAATTAATTCTGAAAAATCAACGTATCCAACTCTGTCGCAAATTGCTTGATAATCACGATAGATGGTTTGCCACATCGCTTGTTTAGGATCTTCTGGTGTGAAATCATGAGCTCGTAATCCCATCTCTTTTTGATTAGAAATAAAAGCTGCACATTCTTTTGCTGACCATTGTTTTTCATCTACTTTAAGTTCTCGAAAAATTCGCTTAATAAGACGAATCTGATCTTCCGAGTCAATAAGCTGAAAATTAGAAGGCAATTTGGCTTGCTGTGAAAACATCCGTAGTAAACGATGAGTTAATCCATGAAAGGTACCAATCCACATCCCACTAAAATAACCGTCACCAACTAATGCTTGGATACGCTCTTGCATTTCAACAGCAGCTTTATTTGTGAAAGTAACGGCAAAAATGGATTGGGAAGGGTAATGTTTTTCCATACAAAGCCATGCAATTCGGTGAACTAAAACACGCGTTTTACCACTTCCGGCGCCTGCAAGTACAACAGTGTATTGGTTATCGGTAGTCACGGCGTTTTGTTGTTCATTATTGAGGTCTTTTAATAATGATTTTTTAATATCCATTATATTTAAACCTATCTTGGTTAGAACAAATACAAATTGGTTTCAATTTCATAAGCATTACAAATATGTTCATTGTGTTTCTAAATATAGTTAATTGACTGTAAGCAAATAAGATAGGCTTTGAGTTAAATGTAAATCACTCTTAGCTTCACTGTCTATTTATACAGATATTTACAAAATTATAACAGATTCTCTAATTCAAGCAATTGACTAATCTCAATATGGGGTAAACATCGAGCATCAGCAAGATGAAAAATGTCCTGATTCATAATGTTTATCCAACACGCTAATAAACCATTATTAATCGCACCATTGACATCCGTTATCAAATTATCACCGACATGTAATATATTACCTGCCGGTACGGCTAATTTGTTAACTGCTAATTCAAAAATTTCTGGAAAAGGCTTTGAGCGCCCATCGGCTCCCCCACGTAATGAAAATTGAAAATAATCTCTTAATCCAATTTTATCAATATCAACATTACCATTAGTAATCACCGCTAAAGGGACTATGGTTGCTAATTTCGTTAATAAGGTGTGAGTGGACGGTGAAACATGCATTTTATGACGCCAAAAATTAAACATATCCATTGTTTCGTTAATAATGTTTACCATATTTTCTGGAGAAATCTTTGCTTTATTTAACAATGATTTAATAGTTTCCATTCGCCAGGCCACAACATCGTGATAAATCTCTGGTTGCGCAGCCTGCACCGTTTTTTTTTCTAAATGCAGTTCGGATACAGTTAAATGATGTAACCCTTCATAACGCTGCAAATATTTAACAATTTCCTCTTCGGATTTTTCTACAATGTCACTGTTGTCGTACAACGTATCATCAAGATCGAAAGTGATTGCCTTAATTTTGTTTATTGAACGATAAATGTGCATTACTTGTTTCCTCTTCTCGCTCTTGGATGGGCTGAATCATAAACTTCAGACAGATGTGAAAAATCTAAATGAGTATAAACTTGAGTGGTTGATAAATCTGCATGACCTAACAACTCTTGTACGGCTCGCAAATCTCCACTTGATTCTAACATGTGTGTGGCAAACGAATGTCGTAATTTATGCGGATGGACATGAACAGACAATCCGCGTCTAACGCCCCACTGTGCAAATCTTTTTTCAACATTACGGGGTGAAATGCGTTTACCTAATTTGGAGATAAATAACGCATCATCCTGCGGCTCTAAAAAATCACGCAGTGATAACCAATGATTAATCCATTTAATAGACTCATAACCTAATGGCAATTTTCGCTCTTTATTTCCCTTCCCCATTACGCGAACTTCACCCTCATTCAAATTCAATTCACGGCAATTAAGATTGACTAATTCAGACAATCGTAAACCTGAACCATACATAAGTTCAAGCATAGCTCTGTCACGTACGGAAAGAGGATCATTATATTCAATATCGAGCAATTGATTAATTTCATCAATATCAATATTTTTAGGGAGATGATGCCCCAATTTAGGATTTAACACCCCACGGGCAGGATTGGCATTAATATCTTGATTTTTAATTAACCAATCACAAAAACTGCGCAATGCCGATAGCCTTAATGATAAACTTCTTGCCTGTAAACCCGTTCGTTTACTATGACTAATTAATAATCTAACTGCCGATGAGTCTACATCTTGCCATTGAGTAATTCCCACTTCTTCTGCGATGGCTATAAGCGCAAAAAGTTGACGTCGATAATTAACTTGAGTATTTAGGCTAAGCTGTTTTTCCGATTTTAAATAATTTAAAAAACGCTCAACCGGTTCAGTTAATAAACAACGATTATTTTGAGAGGATTGAACCATAACTTACCTTATTTTTTTCGCATAACCCATTTTCCAATTAATATAGGTAATAATTGACTCACTTTTTCTAATAATAAAGTACCTTGTCTTTCCTGATAATGATTCGGATTGGAGCTGGTAAACATTAAGATCCCCAAATCACCAAATTGTCCTAATAAGGATAACGCAACAGAACCAACATAATTATGTTGAGATAATAAAAAATCTAATTCGGTGGTATTTAAGATACCAAGATATTGATTACTGTATTGTAGATGTCTAACTCGAATAAAATCAAAACCTGAACTATTCAAAGCAAAATGTTGATATTTTGAAGGGGCATTGATTAACCATTTGTCATCAAAAAGGTATAAGTATGCACCATTAAGACCCAACGATTTTGCCCAATTTTTTAATATCTGTACCAGTTCATCAAGATCATTGGCTTTAATTATCTGACATTGTAGATCCATAAACTGATTAAAAAGTAATTCATTAGAACGCGCGTATTCCATTAATAAGGTTATTTCATCCTTAAGATGACTAATTTTATTACGCTGTCTTGCCATTTGCCATTCAGGTAGTGAAATTCCACCCCTGATTGGATGTAGAATACGCATATTTTCAATACGACTTGCGTTTCTGATAAAAAAATCTGGATTATCGAGCAAATATTGACTAACAATCTCATCATTCAATTTCATTTTACGAGTTGTTGGTTTTGTATTTTTTGCTTTATAAGATTGTGATGTTTTAGCAACCATTCTGAATCTCTGTTATAACCGATAAGACACACTAGGCTAAAAAATCAGTTAAAATTAATGGAGTTATATATTTTTAACTAATTTATTAACAAAGAATGAAATGTTATTTATCTACTTTATTGTCAAACAAAATTTACATCGCAATAAATCCATCATAAACATGCGTAGCAGGTCCTGTCATATAAAGAGGTTTATTTGTACCTTGCCATTCGATTAATAACTTACCACCAGGTAGGTTTACTTTGACTTTGCTGTTAAGTAATCCTTGATTAATACCAACAGCAACAGCGGCACATGCTCCAGTACCACAAGCTTGCGTTTCACCAACACCACGTTCAAATACACGTAAATTTATATTATTGCGATCGATAATATGCATAAAACCAATATTAGCTCGCTCCGGAAACCGTTCATGCTGTTCCAATAATGGACCTAATTGTTCCACTTCCGCGGTAAGAATATTATCTACTTGTAAAACACAATGTGGATTACCAATTGAAGCAACGCCACATAATATTGTGCGTTCTTGAGCACGAATGATGTAAGTTTTCTCTTCTTTAATTGCTTTAAAAGGTACTTTATTCGGCTCAAAAATAGGTTGTCCCATATTGACTCTTACCGTCTCATCGTCGTTGACAGTCAATACAATATTCCCTTTCATCGTGCTAACTTTTAATGTGCGTTTTTTGGTCAAACCTTTCAAACGAACAAAACGTGCAAAGCAACGTGCTCCATTTCCACACTGCTGAACTTCATTACCATCAGCATTAAAAATTCGATAATGAAAATCGGTATCTGGAGCAAAAGGAGGCTCAACAATCAAAAGTTGATCAAAACCTACTCCAGTATATCTATTAGCAAGACGTTTGATCATTTCAGTCGAAAGATGAACATTTTGGGTTACCGCATCAATGACCATAAAATCATTTCCGAGTCCATGCATTTTTGAAAAGTTCATCTATTTCTACCTTCTATTGAAAAAAACATAATTGTCTATTGCGTTATATTATCTGATAAGCACATCACACTGTCTGATGTATGAAAACCCGCCTAAGTTCTCACATAATCAGCAATATTATTTATTATAGGAATTCACCTCGCCATAAATCATCAAACGACTCTCGCTGACGAATGAGTTTATGTTGCTGCTCGCCAATTAACATCACCTCTGCTGGTCTTGGGTGACTGTTATAGTTGGATGCCATACAAAATCCATAAGCGCCAGCACTACAAACCACTAATAAATCATCTTGTTGAACCGAAAGCTCACGTTGATATGCCAATACATCACTTGATTCACAAATTGGGCCAACAACATTATATATCAAGGTTTCATCTGTTAGTTTCGGTTCTTTTTCTGGTAAAACTCGCATCCAAGCTTGATATAGCGCTGGTCTAATTAAATCGTTCATACCTGCATCCACAATTGCAAAATGATTACCATCTTGATGCTTAGTATATTCAACTTTCGTGATTAATAGTCCTGCGTTAGCAACAATGCACCGACCGGGTTCAAATAGAAGTTCAACATTAACGTATTTTGCAAATTTCTTTTTCAACTCAGTAACAAGCAGTGAAGGTGATATAGGTTGTTCATCATTATAACAAACTCCCAAACCGCCTCCTAAATCAATATGATCAATACTGATGTCATTAGTTTTTAATTCATCGATTAGTGCCACAATACGATCGGCAGCATCAAGAAAAGGTGACAATTCCGTTAACTGAGAGCCGATATGACAGTCAATGCCTGCTATTTTGATATTTGCTAATGATTTGGCTTTACGATATACATCTAATGCTAATTGATAACTAATACCAAATTTATTTTCACGTAATCCTGTTGAAATGTAAGGGTGAGTTTTTGCATTAACATCAGGATTAATTCTTAACGAAATTGTCGCAATTTTATTTAATCTTTTAGCAACATCATTAATTCGATAAAGCTCTGATTCTGACTCAACATTGAAACATTTGATACCAACTGTCAGTGCGCGCTCAATTTCTACAATGGATTTTGCTACACCAGAAAAGACAACTTTGCTCGCATCCGCTCCTGCCTTTAGCACTCGTTCCAATTCACCTTGAGACACAATATCAAACCCAGCTCCTAAATTTGCCAATTGATTTAATACTGATAAATTACTGTTAGCTTTAACTGCATAACAGATTAAATGGTTAGTATCCATTAGAGCTTGCTGATAAGCCAGAAACTGTTTAGTAATATAATTGGCTGAATAAACATAGAGTGGTGTACCGTACTGTTCAGCTAAATCAGATATTGCAATTTTATTAGCAAACAATTGACCTCTTTTATAATGTAGAAAATCCATAATCTATTCCGTTAAACTGTTTGGTTAAGTGAATACGAATCCATTGATATTGTTGACGTCTCAGCAGGAATATAAAGAGGTCCTTTCAGTCCACACCCCAATAATGTCAATGTAACTAAAAGTATAGAAAGTAGTTTTATTGATGATTTCATAGAACATTCACAATTATTTCATTTTTAGGATGCCGACTATATTACACGATAGCCATATCCGTGCAAAGCATAAATAATCAAATCGTTATATATAACTTTGATATTAATATTATTCATTTGTTTACTTTTATTGAGTTATCTTGCAATATTCAATTATTTCTATAAATTACATTTTATTCCTTAATGAACTAACTATCCTTTTACTGGTCAATTTTTACTGAAACGTAGGTATAATCTGAAACTTTTTTACAAAACAATTTTTATTTCTCAAGAAACGAGAGCGATTACTGTGTCTGATTTTTCTGATATATGTAGGCATTGAGTGTTAGATTATTATAACCTCATATTATTGTTCTGGTCGTGTTTACTGAAACGTAGGTGTAACCTGAAACTTTTTTACAAAGAAATCGATAAAAAATGGTTCATGGAAGAGACCAACCATACTAGAGTGATTTTTTAAATCAATTTATTCTGTTATAAAATAATCAATCGATTAGCTCTAAGCATTAATATATTTTTGACGGTCAGGAAGCCAACAAGCTATCAATTGCTGAGCAACTTGTGGATAGTTTTGTTGTAAAGAGTGAGATATTTTTTGTATTTCACTAATCAGATGTTGATCACGGATTAAATCAACAATTTTGAAGTTTGCCACACCCATTTGCCGAGTCCCCAAAATTTCACCACTGCCACGAATTTCGAGATCTTTTTGGGCAATTACAAATCCATCATTGCTTTCACGCATGACTTTCATTCTTGCTTGAGCCACTTTACTGAGCGGAGCTTGGTACATTAAAACACAATAAGAAACTGCACTACCTCGACCAACTCGTCCACGTAATTGGTGTAATTGAGCTAACCCGAGTCGTTCAGCATTTTCAATAATCATCAAACTCGCATTGGGTACATCAACACCAACTTCAATTACCGTCGTTGCAACTAGAAGTTGAATGTTACCTGCTTTAAAGTTTTGCATGACCAATTGTTTGTCATCTGATTTCATTTTGCCATGTATTAAGGCAATCGACAAGCTTGGTAATCGTTCACCCAATTCTTCAACTAACATTTCCGCAGCTTGAGCGTCTAGAATTTCTGACTCTTCAACTAACGTACAGACCCAATAGACTTGTCGAGCACTTAAACAAGCTTGATGCACTCTTTCGATAATCTCTTCTCGGCGAGAATTAGGAATAACAACTGTCGTAACAGGCGTACGCCCAGGCGGTAACTCATCAATCACCGAGACGTCTAAATCCGCATATACTGTCATTGCCAGTGTTCTAGGTATGGGTGTTGCGGTCATAATTAGTTGATGAGGATGCATACCTTCTTTTATTCCTTTTTCCCATAATGTTAATCGCTGATTAACACCAAATCGGTGCTGCTCATCTATAATCACCAAGCCTAGAGAGGCAAATTCCACCTTATCAACAAAAACAGCATGTGTACCGATTAACATAGTGATATCACCATTTTGTACACTTTCATAACGCTGCTTTTTATTTTTTGCAGTTAAGCGTCCAGATAGCCAATCCACTTTTATACCAAGTGGTTCAAACCATTGTTTGAAATTGTTATAGTGCTGCTCTGCTAATATTTCTGTCGGCGCCATTAAGACAACTTGTTGATGATTTTCTATAGCGTTCAATGCCGCCAATGCAGCAACTAAGGTCTTACCTGAACCCACATCCCCTTGAATTAAACGCATCATTGGAATAGGTTTAGCCATATCTGTATAAATATCTTTAACGACGCGTTGCTGGGCATTAGTTGGACTAAAAGGCAATGAAGCTAAAAAAGGTGTTATAAACTTTTGATTAATACGCATAGCATAGGCTTGATGCTTTTGATTATCGACTTTTAATAGCAACATGCTTAAGTGATAGGCGAGTAACTCTTCAATAATGAATCGTTTAATCGCGCGATGTTCGCCAGTACCCAATAGATTGATATCGGTATCAATTGGCGGATTATGAATGATTGTTAATGAATCTAACGCAGGCAAATAATGATTAGATAAATAATTAGGCAAAATTTCAATTGGAGGATTACGTTTTAACAGTAATAACGCTGATTGAATCAATTTACGAATCACATTTTGAGTCAAACCATATGTTGTAGAATATATAGGGGTATATCTTTCCTGACTCCCATCAGTTAAGGCTATATCCTCACGGTTAGCGTTAACTTTATATTGAGGATGAATAATCTCTGGATAATTTTTTCCGCTTTTTATTTCACCGTAGGCTCTTACCCATTGACCTTGTATCAAACTCGCTTTTATTCCAGCATTAAAATTCATAAATCTCAATATTGCTATTCCTGATTCATCCTGAATATGACAAACTAACATTTGTTTGCGTTTCAAGATCACTTCAGTTTTTATAATGCAACCTTCGATCGTAGTATGTTTACCAACAGTCACATCACCGATGGCACACGATGTAGTACGATCTTCATAACGCAAAGGGAAATGGAATAATAAATCTTGAATGGTATCAATTCCAAGTGCATGAAATTTTTTTTCTAAACTATCACCAACTCCACTTAATTTAATTAATGGAATATGATTAAAAAAACGGTTTAACATGATAATTAATTGATGTTACGAATCACACTCACAACATCTTGTTGTAAAGACAATTTACGCATTAACTCATTGAGTTGTTGAGAATTTTTTACTTCAATTTGTAAGATGATAGTATAAATTTGTCGATCTTTTTCTTCCGTATTTAGCCACTGTAAATGCGCTTTTTCATCATTAATAATCGAAAGTATATGCCCTAATGACCCTTGATTATTTAGAATATCTACCCAGATTTCAGCAACAAAAAATTGATCGATATTAGTCGCCCATTTAAGAGGAATATACTTTTCAGGATTATTTTGATAACCGGTTATATTTCGACAATATTCATGATGTACGGTTAAACCTTTTTCTGGACTCACATGACCAATAATTGGATCATTAGGGATGGGATGACAACATTTTGAAAATGTTAGTAATACACCTTCACTTCCAGTTATTACTAATGTTTTATTCGAATCGAAATGATCTTGCAATAATTCATTATGCTTCAACCCGTTGGCGATAAAATGACTCATAATATTGCCTAAACCAATTTCAGCCAACACATCATCAAAAGATTGTAATTTGGTAATTTGCAAAATATTTTTAATCTGTTCATTAGAAAGATTTTCAATTCCACCTGTGTTAACTAGTGCTAAATTAAGTAATCGTCGTCCAAGCGCTATGGCATCTTCACGTTTTAACGATTTCAACGCTTGCCGAATACGCGATCTCGCTTTGGCACTCACCACAAAACTCAGCCAACGTGCATTAGGTCGAGCTTCTGGTGAAGTAATAATTTCAACTGTTTGTCCATTACTTAGAGGTTGGGATAGCGGATAAGGTTTGCGATCAACAAGTGCGCCAATACACTGATGACCTATATCAGAATGTACTGCATAAGCAAGATCAACGGCTGTTGCACCTTCAGGTAATTGAACAATACGACCTTTAGGCGTAAAAACATAGATCTCTTTAGGAAACAGATCCGATTTTACATTTTCAATAAATTCAAACGAGTTACCTACACTTTGTTGCAGCTCTAATAAACTCTGCATCCAGCGTTGAGCCTTAATTTGAGTGGTGGTATGCGTAATCTCATCATTTTCATTATATACCCAATGAGCAGCTACCCCCATTTCAGCCATTTGATCCATATCTTCAGTACGTATTTGCACTTCTACTGGCGTACCATATGGACCAATTAAGGATGAGTGTAACGATTGGTAACCATTGGCTTTAGGAATGGCTATATAATCTTTAAATCGATTAAGGCGTGGTTTATATAAATTATGTACTAAACCCAGAGCTCGGTAGCAGGCATCGACATCTTTAACAACGACTCGAAAAATATAAATATCCATAATTGAGTGAAAATGCTGTTCACGCATTTGCATTTTCTGATAAATTACATAAATATTTTTTTCTAATCCTTCCACTACTGCATCAATATGAGCATCGGCTAAACGCCCTCTAATTTCTGATAATATTTGCTCAATAAGTTCTTTTCTGGTACCGCGAGCAACATCAACGACTTTTTCTAGCACTTTAGCGCGATTAGGATGCATCGCCGTAAAGCCCAATATTTCGAGCTCAGTTTTAATATGATGAATACCCAAACGATGTGCTAAAGGAGCATAAATTTCTAGTGTCTCTTTTGCTATGCGACGACGTTTATCAGGTCTTAGTGATCCAAGAGTTCGCATATTATGCGTACGGTCAGCAAGTTTAATTAAAATAACGCGCACATCTTCGGTCATGGCGAGAACCATTTTACGAAAATTTTCAGCTTGTGCTTCTTGCCTATTGCGAAATTTTAATTTATCTAATTTAGAAACACCTTCAACCAAAATAGCAACGTGTTTGCCAAATTTTTCCGTAATATCTTGAAAGGTGACAGGAGTGTCTTCGATAGTATCATGTAAAAGTGCAGCGATAATTGTTTCATAATCCAGTCGCATATCGGCTAAAATTGTCGCAACCGCGACTGGATGGGTAATATAAGGTTCACCGCTACATCGGAATTGCCCATCATGCGCCTTTTGAGCAAAGAGATAAGCATCTTGAATAATATCAACTTGTTTAGCTGGAAGATAAGATGTGACAACCTCTTTTAAACCATCAAAATATTGCATAGGCAATTCTCAGCAGAATTTATTCGTACGAGGGAGTATTATCAAGAAGAATCGATTCATGAAGCGCAGAACGAACTTCTGCTTCTTCATCTTGACGAGCCTGAAAATCAGCAGTATCAAGAATTTGTTTGTTAACAAGACCATCTTCAATTTCACGTAACGCAATAACGGTCTCTTTGTCGTTTTCTTCTGGAATTAATGGCGATTTATTTTCAATTTGTAATTGACGAGCACGTCTTGCTGCAACTAAAACGAGATCAAAGCGATTACCAATTTTTTCTACTGCATCTTGAACAGTTACACGAGCCATTTTTACCTCTAATTTGTTTTACTAAATTGCTTTATTTGAAAGATCTATTATTGTACTTAATTTTGTAGCAAATTGTCCATATTAATATTATTTATAAACTCAAGCTAGCTGATTTTTTTACAAAAAACTATCAATAGTTATTCAATCAAATCTAACCAAACATTCTTTCCAAGAATTGGCATGTTTAGAAGATAACGGCGTAAAGCATCTAAAGCAATTGCACAAAGAATTTTTTGAGTGATTTCACGATTCTGTACTTGACCAGTATATTTCAAATTAAATTGGAAAAATTGTTGAGAAGTGGCTATTATCAATGTGAATTCCGTATTTTTTTCTCTAAAATTAACTAACCCTAGCACGATATCAGCTCTATTTCTGGTTAATACATGTAAACAATAGTCTTTAAAAGCCTCAGGAAACAATGGAACGATTTCCGACTTAACCAGTGGTGCTTCACACTCAAATAATTGGTGAGCGATGCGCCCTGCGGATTGATGTTCAATAACTGCAATTGTTTGCCCTTTTTCGATTAAAATTTTAGAAACAAACATCGCTAAGCCTAGATCTCCATGTTGCGTTAAGACTCCTTCATACAAAAAATTGTTAGCAACTATTGCTTTAATTTTTTGCCATAACGCATCCATCTTAGTTTTTTGCTCTTCTGAACCTGTTAATTTCAGTTCAATCATTGGCATTGTTGCTCGATATCCAATCACAATATCCGTTGGTAAATTGAGGTTATCATCAATTTGAGTCGCTAAATTACTTTCGGTTTGCCCCATTGTCATCAGTCGATAACACAATTTCTTTTCTAATGTTGGAAAGTTTAATTTAATTTCAGGCAAAATCCAGGTTTTAATCATTTCCTTGAATTCGCTAGGTACACCTGGAGTAAAATATAAAAGGCAGTGATTGATTTGTATTTTTAAGCCACATGCCGTTCCAATCGGATTATCAATTAAAGTAGCACTTTGTGGTAACATTGCTTGCTTTATATTACTTGGTGACATAGTTTTACCATGCCTTAAAAAAAATTGTTCAATTTTGCTCAGCCACTCTTGATGCAATATAAGGGGTTCATGATTGGCTAACGCTGCTGCTTGAGCGCTTAAATCATCACTTGTTGGTCCTAAGCCACCATTCACAATAATAATATCATTATCTAAACTATGTTGTTGAAGTGTGCTAATTAGCTGAGTCAAATCATCACCAACTGTATGTTTGGATGTTATTAAGATACCTTCTTGAAAAAGGAATTGAGACAACCACGCAGCGTTAGTATCAATTATTTGCCCATGTAACACCTCATCACCAGTACTGAGCATTTCGATGTTTATCTTTTTTTTAATCACAAATACCCCTTAAACAAATAATGATTAAATAACAATATTTTTGCTATCCAAACCTTCTTCATCATTGTCCATATGTTCTTTACTTTGCACTGACTTTACTGAAAAATAGAGATCATAAGCAAATTCAATATACTCTTCATCAAGCTGTATATTCATCTGCTTAAACCAATTTTTGAGTGTTTTTCGTCTACCTGATAGGATTAATATAACATTTCGGACTTTTAAAGATTTAACTAATTCTTCAACACCTAATAACACGCTGACATCTTTATAAGTAAAACAAGGAATAGCATCAACGATAACGTAGTTTATTGGCTCTTCAGCTTCGTCAATATAACTTATAATTTTTCGCTTAAAATATGCAATGTTAAAATAAGTTAGCGGGGAGTTAAAACGATAAATCATTGTATTTTTTAATTTTTTAACCTCTTTACCTAAAGAGTGAATACGACCACTATCATCGATCCCCAATAGTTGATCTTTCGGTCTGAAAACACGGCGTAAAAATAGAAATAGCCCTAACAAAACAGCGAGCGCCATACCTGGGATAATACCTATCAATAATACCGAGATAAATGTGATTAAACTTAAATAAAATGCATCGCGATCAAATTTAAAAAAGCGAAATATAGTTTGAAAATTAATAAGAGAAAACGAAGAGTAAATTAAAATCACCCCTAATACACAAGTTGGAATGTATTGCAACGGCGCTAAAAAAAACAGAACTATAAAACCAATTAATATTGCTGCAATAATTGAAACCAACTGAGTTTTACCGCCATTGGCATCATTAACTGCAGTACGCGATGAAGTACCACTTACCACGAATCCTTGTGATAACCCGGCTACAATATTTGCCATACCCAAGGCTTTAAATTCAATATCTGCGTTTGTTTCATAATTATTTTTGGATGCAAAACTGCGTACCGTAATCATCATACTGACAAAACAGATAACCGCTATATTCAGTGATGGCACCACTAAATCTCTCATTTTTCCTTTATCAAAATCAATCCAGGATTCAGTAGGTATAAATTCGCCACTAACTTGGCCAATGATACGGATATCGTACGATTCAAAATTAAATAACCACGAAAAAAACGTCGTTATCATTACAGCTAAAAGCGGGGCTGGATATCGAGGTTTTGATCTTCTCAAAACAATCAATAAGAGTAAAGTAAAAAACGAGATCAATGCAGTTAAAATATGAATTTGTGATATTTTAAAAGGTAAATACACAACTCGTTCAATTAAGTATGAAAAGTCATAGGAAAATCCTAAAGTTTTAGCCAATTGATCAATGATAATTGTAATTGAAATTCCGTTGAGTAGACCAATTAAAATCGGTTGACTGAGTAAATCAGCCAGTGCTCCTAAATGCAACTTACCCGCAATGATACACCATATACCAATCATAATGGTTAATAAAACAACCAATTGCCAGCGTAAAATGGGATCATTTGCCGCCAAAGGAAAAACAACAGCCGCAACTACTGCACAAGTTGCGGTATCAGGACCAACAATAAGTTGTCGGGAAGAACCAAAAAGTGCATAAACAATAAGAGGTAAAATGGTTGAGTATAAGCCGGCTATTGCACCAACACCCGTTAATTCAGCGTAAGCAATTGATACAGGTAACGAAACAGCCGCTACGGATAAGCCTGCCTTTATATCAGAATTAAAATATTCACGTTTATAATGCAATAAACTGACTAATCCAGGCATCCATAATGCTATTTTTTGTAATACCCCTTTGTTTTCTACTTTTTGCATATTTTATTATCTTCCAGCTATGCTTATATTTTCAATTAAAATCGATCCACATTGAATGTTACTTCTTGTTTCAAGATCATTCCCTATCGCCACAATATTTTGATACATATCTTTAAGATTACCTGCAACGGTGAATTCATTGATTGGATACTGAATTTGACCATTTTCAACCCAGAATCCAGTTGCTCCTCGTGAATAATCCCCCGTAACATTATTAACACCATCTCCCATTAAAGAGGTCACCACAATACCCTTATCCAATTTTGCTAACATTCCATTAAAGTCTGCATCGGTTTGACTTGATGAGACTAACCAATTATGTATACCACCCGCATGCCCTGTTGATTTTAGACCTAATTTTCTGGCTGAATAATTACTCAGCAAATACGTTTGCAAAACGCCATGCTCAATGATATTACGTTTAACAGTTCTTGTTCCTTCACTATCAAATGGTGAAGAACCAATGCCTTTTAATATAAAAGGATTTTCAAAAATAGTTAACCAAGATGGAAATATTCTTTCGCCCACGCTATCTAATAAAAACGAAGATTTACGATAAATTGCTCCACCACTTATTGCACCCACCAAGTGTCTAATTAGTCCGACGGCAACCTCTGCACAAAACAGAACGGGTACTTGCATGGTTTCAATTTGTTTCGCCCCTAAATGAGCTATAGTTTTTTCAGCCGCTTGTTGACCAATCCATAATGGCGATTTTAAATCGTTAATGTCCCGTGAATAAGTAAAAGCATAATTGCGTTCCATTTGCTCATCTTGTTTGGCAATAACTGAACATGATAATGAATGAGAACTTGCGCAATAACCATTCAACATACCTAAACTATTGCCATACATATAAATGCCATAACGGCTACTAAAATAACCACCATCACTATTTAAAATCTTGGGGTAAGCTAACGCAGCTTCTTCTGTTTGTTTAGATTTTTCTATAGCTTCATCTACATTCAAATCACCAGGATAAAAGAGATCTAAATCAGGTGCATCGAATGCCATCAATTCTGCCTCACCTAAACCAGAATAAGGATCGGATGAAGTATATTGCATAATATTGATGGCCATATCAATGGTTTGGGCAATTGCTTGCGGAGATAAATCATTCGTCGAGGCACTACCCTTACGTTGGTTCTGATAAACCGTAATGCCTAACGCACCATCACTATTAAATTCTACGTTTTCAGTTTCACCCATACGAGTACTTATACTTATACCTGTAGATTGATTAATTGAAACTTCAACTGAATCAACTCTTGGTTTAGCTTGCTCAATAGCATGAGCCACAATAGCGGATAAATTCTCTTTTTGGACTAAAGCGTCTTTCTTGATTTGTTCTATACTCATTTCATTATTTTCTACAATTCTGCTAGTGATACGTTATAATAAGCCAGAATTGCATTTTAGTTAACAAAAGAAATCATATGAATCAAAATCAAGAGACAATCAAAGAGCCAAACTTAGCTGTCGAGGAGATCGAAGATGAGATCATTTACGTCAGTAAAAGTGAAATTAAAAGAGATGCTGAAGAGCTTAAAAAACTCGGTATTGAACTAGTTAATTTAAGTAAAAATGAAATTGTAAAAATTCCTCTTGATGAAGATTTACTTTACGCTATTGAATTAGCGCAAAAAATCAAAAAAGAAGGTTATAGAAGACAAATTCAATATATTGGTAAGCTGCTTCGCAGTCGAGATATTGAACCGATAACCCTTGCACTAAACAAACTTAAAAATCGCCATAACCAACAAATAGCGATATTTCATAAATTGGAAAAATTGCGCGATGATCTTATTGAAACAGGTGATGCTGAAACCATTATTAGTTTATTTCCAAATGCTGACAGGCAACAACTGCGTACTTTGGCTCGTTTAGCTAAAAAAGAGTTACAAACCAATAAACCACCAAAAACAGCAAGACAAATTTTTCAATATTTAAAAGAATTGAGCGATACAGAATAAGTTTTATAATGTACGCTCATTACTAATGAACTAAACTATTATTAACTAAGATAGAGGATACAAAAATGGGACTTTTGAATGTACCAGCAGGTAAAGAATTACCCGATGATATTTATGTTGTGATTGAAATTCCTGCCAATGCAGATCCAATCAAATATGAAGTAGATAAAGATACTGGCGCAGTATTTGTTGACCGTTTTATGGCAACAGCTATGTTTTACCCGTGTAACTATGGCTATATCAATAACACATTATCTCTTGATGGTGATCCTGTTGATGTATTAGTCCCGACACCATACCCATTACAACCAGGTTCAGTTATTCGCTGCCGTCCTGTTGGTGTATTAAAAATGACAGACGAAGCGGGTGAAGATGCTAAATTAGTCGCAGTACCACATACTAAACTTTCAAAAGAATATGACCATATTAAAGATGTTGAGGATTTACCAGAATTATTAAAATCTCAAATTAAACACTTCTTCGAACAATACAAAGCACTCGAAAAAGGGAAATGGGTTAAAGTAGAGGGATGGGAAAACGCAGAAGCAGCTCGTAAAGAAATTATCGAATCTTTCGAAAGAGCTAATAAAAAATAGGCTTAATCAAAAAAATTACAAAATTCGTATTAAGCAATCATTACAAAAAGTTATAAAAAGGAGTCACTAAAAAATCTTTAGTGACTCTTTTTTTATACTTAACTTTGACTTTCGAAATAAAATTAATTTTTTGTCATCTTTTAATTGTTTTATATCAAATTAAGTATATTTTAAACAGAAATATATATAAAACTGCATTATAAGATGAAAAAATTGTCATTAAGATCTTGCTTTCGAATATAATTTATGCGGTAATAGTAGCAGACTTATAACGCAGTATTTTATTATGAAAACGATTAACTTTTTTTATGTAACGTTAATCATATTTTTAGTTTTGAGTTGAAGTAATAATACTAAGTGAAGGTCTATTCGTGCCTTAAAGGCAAATTATTAATTATTGTTAGGATGTCTAGTAAATGAATAAGAAAACTGGCCAAGTAAAATGGTTTAACGAGAGTAAAGGTTTCGGTTTTATAACCCCTACCGATGGAAGTAAGGACGTATTTGTTCACTTCTCAGCTATTTCCGGCGACGGATTTAAAACATTAGCTGAAGGTCAACAAGTCGAATTTGCTATCCAAGATAGCCCTCGTGGACCAGCAGCAGCTGAAGTTGTTGTTATTTAACTAACTAATTTCTTTATTAGTGTGAAATCAAAGCCCATTTTAAATAAATGGGCTTTTTATTGTTTTAACAACTTAATAACAATCATGTAATTAAAAAAGCGACCCGAAGGTCGCTTATTGAAATAAGTAAAATAAATTATTTTTTATTATTTAGAAACTACAGCGATTAAATCTAATACTTTGTTAGAATAACCCACTTCATTGTCATACCAAGAAACAAGTTTCACGAAAGTATCGCTGATTTGAATACCTGCTTTCGCATCAAATACAGAAGTACACACTTCACCTAAGAAGTCAGTTGAAACAACTGCATCTTCAGTATAACCAAGAACACCTTTCATTGAGCCTTCAGAAGCTTCTTTGATCACTTTACAGATCTCTTCGTATTTAGCTGGTTTAGCTAAACGCGCAGTTAAATCCACTACAGAAACGTCTGGAGTAGGGACACGGAAAGCCATACCAGTTAATTTACCGTTTAATTCAGGGATAACTTTACCTACAGCTTTAGCAGCACCAGTTGAAGATGGGATGATATTTTGAGCAGCACCACGACCACCACGCCAATCTTTGTGAGATGGACCATCAACAGTTTTTTGAGTAGCTGTTGTCGCGTGAACAGTAGTCATTAATCCTTCAACGATACCAAAATTATCATTAATCACTTTAGCTAAAGGCGCTAAACAGTTAGTAGTACATGAAGCATTAGAAACGATATCTTGACCAGCGTATTCTTTGTCATTAACGCCCATTACGAACATAGGAGTGTTATCTTTAGAAGGACCAGTTAAAACAACTTTCTTAGCACCAGCTTCGATGTGTTTACGAGCAGTTGCATCATCTAAGAAAAGACCAGTTGCTTCAGCAACAACATCAACACTTACTTCATTCCATTTTAAGTTTGCAGGATCTCTTTCAGCAGTAACGCGGATAGTTTTACCGTTAACGATTAATTTGCCGTCTTTAACTTCAACAGTGCCATCGAAACGACCGTGAGTTGAGTCATATTTAAGCATATAAGCCATATATTCAACATCTAATAAATCATTAATAGCAACGATTTCGATGTCTGAACGTTTTTGAGCAGCACGGAAAACAATACGACCAATACGGCCGAAACCATTAATACCTACTTTGATTGTCATAACAATTACCTTCTTTTTTGTGTTTTTAAATATAAAAAATCTTTGCTGTAAGCTATCAAATTTTAACGGTTTATTCAAGATCATTCGATCAATTTAGACACGAATTCATTAAATAGTTTTAACAGAAAATTATTGAAATAACACGATTAGCAATAAAATCATTTACTTACTCAAAACACCTCACCTGACAAAATAAATAAGTAAAAAATAGTCCCTAAATTTCAAAAAATAGTGACTGCTAATTTAATCAAATTGCCATAACCCACTTTTATTGCACAATTTATACACTTCACTAATCTACATAATCATCATTGTTTAAAATTATGTCCAGCTATTCAGGTCAAATTGTAAAGATGAATTCGAAATAAATCGGTAAGATCATTTGTAGATATTTTCTAAACACTTTCATCTTGTTAAATTTCAATGCGAACGTTTATTGATGTTTATATAACATAACTATTTACATTGACGCCTAATTTTTTACATCAGTAAACAAACCATCGATGTTTCATCGATTATGAAGATTGAAGGATTAAATGAAGATAACTTAGTGTATTTTTCGAGTACACAAATTGTAAATTGACTAAACAATTATTTAACAGCTAAAAATCACAACGATACGCTGACCATTGCCTAACAAGATCAAACCAAGAAAACATTGAATCATTACTGTCTCTACTTTTAATTTCATACAAACCCTTTAAATAATAGGTTATAATAAACGCATATTATCTATGATTTAATATGCATATAAATTATATAAAGTTTTATTGTTTAAATCTTAGTTTATATAACAATTTTAAACATTATTGCAGTTACCTACCATGAAATAGCAAAATCATGGATGTTGTAAAAATTAGATAGTGTAAGACAGTAATCTATTGAATTTTAAAAAAAGAAATACCACCATGAATAGTGAAGATAATTTTGATAACCACACACCAATGATGCGACAGTATCTTAAGTTAAAAGCTGAAAATCCCGACATTCTACTGTTTTATCGTATGGGCGATTTTTATGAGATGTTTTATGATGACGCTAAGCGTGGCTCGCAACTTTTAGATATTTCGTTAACTAAACGTGGTTCTTCTAATGGCGAGCCGATTCCGATGGCCGGCGTACCTTATCATGCTGTTGAAAGCTATTTGGCTAAATTAATTTCTCTTGGTGAATCGGTTGCGATTTGTGAGCAAATCGGGGATCCTGCGACAACTAAAGGTCCGGTGGAGCGAAAAATTGTTCGTATCGTAACACCTGGTACCGTGAGTGATGAATTATTATTAGAAGATCGTAAAGATAATTTATTAGCATCAATATGGCAATCAAAAAACCACTATGGTTATGCCACACTCGATATAAGTTCTGGACGATTTTTTATCTTTGAAACAGATAGTTACGAATCAATTCAAGCTGAATTGCAACGTACAAATCCAGTTGAACTGCTTTATCCTGAAGAGTTTCAATCAATGGCTTTGATCGAACATCGCAACGGTTTAAGACGTCGCCAAATTTGGGATTTTGACCTTGAAACCGCCAAACAACAGCTTAATTTACAATTTGGTACCAATGATTTAGTCGGATTTGGCGTGGAAGATTGCCTTTATGCACTCAGTGCAGCTGGCTGTTTACTGCAATATGTAAAAGATACGCAGCGCACCGCGCTACCTCATATTCGTTCAATCATCAAACAATCAGCTTTCGACTTTGTGGTACTCGACGCAGCAACGCGGCGAAACCTAGAAATCACTGAAAATTTATCGGGTGGCACACAAAATACAGTGGCTGAAATTTTAGATAAAACCCAAACTCCAATGGGTAGTCGCATGTTAAAACGCTGGTTACATGCCCCAATTCGTGACGTAAATTTATTACAACACCGTCAACAAGCAATCAGTGAATTACAAAATCATATTGATGATATTCAGCCATTATTAAAACTCATTGGCGACCTTGAGCGTATTTTAGCACGGCTTGCACTACGAACAGCTCGTCCACGTGATTTTGCCCGTTTGCGTGATGCTTATAACTTACTGCCTCAAATGCAACAGTTATTAAGCCAAATGAATACGCCAGCTTTAATTGCTTTGCGAGCTAAAATCAATCAATTTGATCATATTGCATCTATTTTAACGCGAGCAATTGTCCAGACACCACCTATCATTATTCGTGATGGAGGCGTCATTGCCAGTGGTTACAATGCCGAACTTGACGAGCTACGCAATCTTGCAGATGGTGCAACGAATTATCTGGAACAACTGGAAATTCGCGAACGTGAAACTTTAGGTATAGACACACTAAAAGTCGGATTTAATGCTGTACATGGCTACTATATTCAAATTAGTCGAGGACAAAGCCATTTAGCACCAATTCACTATACCCGACGCCAAACACTCAAAAATGTTGAACGGTACATTATTCCAGAGCTTAAGGAGTATGAGGATAAAGTCCTCACCTCAAAAGGTCGTGCACTAGCACTTGAAAAACAGTTGTATGATCAATTATTTGATTTACTTATGCCACAGCTTGTCGATATGCTACTCAGTGCCGATGCTATCGCTGAACTTGATGTCTTAACGAATTTAGCTGAACGAGCTTTAACACTCAATTATCAATGCCCTACATTTTCTGAAAAAGCAGGTATTGAAATTATTAATGGTCGCCATATTGTTATTGAACAAGTTTTACAAACGCCATTTATTGCTAACTCATTACGGCTTTCACCTGATAAAAGATTGCTCATTATCACCGGTCCTAATATGGGTGGTAAAAGCACGTATATGCGCCAAGCTGCATTAATTGTTTTACTGAGCTACATAGGTAGTTTTGTGCCCGCATCAAAAACCATTATTGGACCGGTTGATCGCATCTTTACCCGAATTGGTGCCTCTGACGATTTAGCGTCGGGGCGTTCAACATTTATGGTCGAAATGACTGAAACCGCTAACATAATGCATAACGCCACTGAACAAAGCCTTGTGCTAATGGACGAGATTGGACGTGGTACATCGACTTATGACGGATTGTCCTTAGCTTGGGCATGTGCTGAAAACTTAGCAAACCAAATCAAGGCGATGACACTCTTTGCTACCCATTACTTTGAGTTAACGCAACTACCTGAACATATGCAAGGCGTTTATAATATTCATTTTGATGCCATTGAACATGACAATACAGTTGCCTTTATCCACGAAGTATCTGAAGGTGCTGCCAGTAAAAGTTTTGGTATTGCGGTAGCCGGATTAGCTGGCGTACCAAAACAAGTATTAAAACGCGCCAAACAAAAGCTAAAAGAGCTCGAAGTCATTTCGAAACAAGCGGCAAAGAGCCATGTTGACCAATCGCAGCTTAGCTTTGTGACGGAAAGTGAACCTTCTGAAATTGAACAAGCGCTTAAACAGATCGATCCTGATGCCTTAACACCAAAACAAGCATTAGAAATGTTGTATCAATTAAAGCAAATGCTGTGAAACCAATACCTCCTAAATTAAAAAGGGCTTTGTGCCCTTTTTTGTTTATCTATCTTTTTCAACTAACTTCCTTAATCATCACAGAATAATCAATAATTATCTTAATGATTAATCAAAATATTAATATTAGTGATCGGCTACACTGCTCGTTAAAACAACTAAAGTTGTTCTGTGAGCGTTAAATTATCTCCATCTAAGCTTCGCCAGCCTATTTCAACTAACAGTTTCCTAAATAAGATTATTTCCAATATTTTTTCTTAGAAGTTTTACCAATACCAGGATTTAGACTATTAGTCGGATCAAGTTCTTGATAGAATTTTTTCAAATCGGCATTAGCGTGATACAGATGCCCAACATTATGTTCTGCTGGGTATTGTGCCCCACGCTGATCAAGTAAAGCCAAAATTTGTTCCTTCACTTCATCACAATCTGTGCCTGTTTTAGCAATATAGTCTTGATGAAAGACATAACAGAAAAAATGCCCATAATACATTTTATAGATAAAGTTTTGATCAATGTCTTTTGGCAAGGTTTCAAACCAATCTGTATCATTACGACGTAGGGCAATATCTAATGCCACAATGTTTTCCACTGTTTTACTATGGATATTTCGATAAGATGTGGCAGCACCTGCTGCAGCAAAACGATGTAACATTGCCGCTTCGGCTTCTTTAGCATTACACAAAAAATAATTTCCGTTTTTATTTTGGAAATAATCTCTTAAAAATGCTTCAGCTTCGGCAATACCATCATCTGCCATTTTTAAAATTAAATGATGTTCATAACGATCACGGTAGTCACGGATGGTTTTCGGTAAGTGATTAGGTAAAAATTTAGAGACAAAAATAGAAAAATGATCAGAAAAGTTTTTTGGAAAAAATGGAATTTTACCTGTAACACGATCAACAAAGTTTTTAAAAGCGAAAAGGCGAGGTATGGTATCGGTTCCTAATTTTTGGATAGCCAAAAAAGTCGGTTTGCCATAAACCGCAGCAATATCAAATGCGACTCGATGCATATATTCGCCTGATACCGGTAATGTTTTAAACTGACTTAAAATATGACGGCGAATATCATTTAACTCGTTTATATCATTGGTACCAATATAAAATACCTCTGATTTTTTCTCTAATGGAAATGTATCAAGACGTACGGCAAAAACCATTAAGCGTCCGGCACTACCCGAAGCTTCATAATGGCGAGCTGGATCGGCATTAAAACGTGCAGGAGTATCGGCATCAACTTCACGAACATGATCACAATAATGATGATCGTGACCTAAACCCGCATCGCGATTAATGTCATTTTCAGTATAGGTATGATTTTCTAGATTCTGTAAAATGGTTTCTGGGTCATCACCCAGTTCAATGCCTAAGTGGTTAACAAGATGTAATTGACCTTGTGCATCTAATTGTGCAAAAACAGCCATTTGTGTATAGGCAGGACCACGTTGAATTAGGGACCCACCAGAATTATTGCATATACCGCCCATAACAGATGCACCGATACATGATGATCCAATAACTGAATGCGGTCCTCGATTATATTTTTTTAACTCTTTTTCCAAACGAAATAATGTACTTCCTGGTAAACATACAACTTGCTCACCATTTTCAATAATTTGAATACCTTCTAAACGACGAGTACTCACGATTACAATGGGTCTATCATAATCATTACCATCTGGGGTCGAACCACCCGTTAAGCCAGTATTTGCTGATTGTGTAATAACAATAACATCAGCGGCAATACAAACTTTTAATATTTGCCATTGCTCTACTAATGTTCCAGGTAATACAACAGCTAATGCATCACCTTCACCAAAACGAATACCTTGACGATAAGGCAAAGTCCGATTAGGATTTGTTAAAGTGTATTTTTTTCCAACAATGGTTTGCAGTTGTTCAATTAACGCTGTTTTTTCATTTCCGTTCATTTTTATCTTACCTACTTATTTTTTATGTGAGTACCGATTATTTTATAATCGCTCAATCAGGTAGAAAAGATACATAATGTGCTATTCAATCAAATCCTTTAAAATAGTTTTATTTAATTGAATAAATGTTAAGATTATTTTTTATAGTTATTTCTTCTTATTAAGGATTAACGCAAACCATTTTATTTGCTGTAGAATCTGAATCGATATCACCGGCATCAGAACCAACCGCATATTGTATGCTGGCATCATCGGATAATGCCCAATAGTAGGATTGCGTTGAAGTATGCCAATCACTTGTTGGATAATAAAGTTGATAAGAAGATCCCCATTCATTAAAAATACCACCAATCCATTTACCACTTTCATCTTTATAGCTAATTTGTCGACGATAATTATTAATATTGTGTCCATTAATTCCGCCATGCCAACCTTTGCCATTAGCATTGGTCAAATCATTTACTTTAGGGAATCGATAACCATTACTCAGATTATCACAAAAGCGTTGTACATCACCCTTAGATGATGCATCATTTGAACTAGCGATATACCATCTATCAATATTAAAACTGTATAATAACTGTTGGTGTTCATTGTCTGCATAGATTTTAAATAGAACTGGGCTAAATGAAGTATCAGTGGAATTTTCATTAGGTCCATTTAAAACCACTTTTAATGCCAGCACCTTTGGTGAATTATCCCAACCTGGTGTTTGTTCGGATTTTAATGAAATGGTGACTTTATTCCCACCGTTAACAGGATAAACAATTTGACCATTTTGGGCATTAGCAGCTATGACTTGTTCAGGTGTAACCCCGCCTAACACCAAATAAAAATGAAGCCCATTTAAACCTGTCGTGGGAAAATTGCGATCAGGGTTACTGGTATCTTGCACTTTAAATCCTCGGCTTCTGATCCAATCAGGACCATCTGAATCAGGATAATGGCGTCCATCATACCAAACATTTGGTTGAATGTAACATACATACGGAGTATCAATTTTACGATTAAGATAATACGTATGCTTAGCACCATTAAAATGCGTCACATTAGGTATACCATATTGAGTAGATAATTGACCACCATTAGAAGTAATCGTTAATTTATAAGGGGAATCGCATGCTGTTAACTGGGCATTAGGATTATTTTTTACTTGCGTAGTAATATCGTTATTATTTGCATCTAACCACTTAACCATCAAATTACCAGTTGCATTTGGTGAAACATCACCATCTTCATCTCCCCAATAATTATCAGAAGATGCAATAAGATTACTCAATGAAATACTTGGATAGCTACTATTATTGACTAACGGTACCAAGGTTTTAATGCTCAAAAAAGTATCATTATTACTCAACAAATCAATGGGTGATTCTTGGCTTGAATTATCTATGATAGCATGAGGATATAAATCACTTTGACTGCCAGAAGCAATAAAGCTTCGACCATCAGATAGCTGTAAACCCAGTAAACCTTCAACACTGACCGCTTTAGTTTTACCACCGTCAAAAGTTAAATAAGGTGCATGACCATAAATAATACTTTCAGTCGATGCGGATAGTGCATTGACTAGATTACTAAACAAAAATAAAAAATAAACAACAATTATTGAAAATAATTTGACAATAAAATGAGAACGACAAAATTGATTAATATGTATTAAAAAAAAAAGATTATATTTACAGAAGACTACTTCAGACATATTGTATCTCCTTTGAAACTGCTTAATTTATTCGTGATAATGACTATCTAAAAACTAAAACTCAATTTCGATACAAAATATAAAACTGAAATAAGTATAAATGACTTTTTATCAAAAAAAAATAGATTAAACAATAAACAAAATAGTTTAATAACAATATTAATTAACTGTATATAATTATTTACATAAAAATTACATGTTTCCGTATGACATTTTATTACATACTAGACTTATAAAAACATCTATTCATAAAAATATTATTACTATTCAAAATAATTTTGACTAAAACAAATAACATAATAAATTGATTTAAATAAATATTTTAAAAATAAGTGTCTAAGAAAATTTTTTATACGAACTCTATTTTTCAAATTTTTTGACAATATTTTGCCTTCTATCTCGATGGAAAAAACTCCATGCAATAAAACGACTCTTTTTTTGCCCTTGTGCCATTGAAATAATTTTCACCTCAGCAGGTTTAACTGTAATTAATTGCTTATTTAGTACCTTCAATGACTCTTTTTTAGAAACCAACGAAGTAAACCATAAGCATTGGTATTTGTATTGTGTACTTTCTTTGATCATATTAGTGATAAAAGCACTTTCACCACCTTTGCACCATAGTTCAGCCTGCTGACCACCAAAATTGAGAACAGGATTAGATTTTGAATATCGTAATTTACCTAAATTTTTGAGTTTAGTTTGATTACTAGCCTTTGCTGCTTGTGCCGAATCATGAAAAGGTGGATTGCACATAGTTAACATATAAAATTCTTTTGGCTTTATAATCTGTTTAAAAATTGCAGAGGTATTACTCTGTAATCGACAATCAATAAAACCATTTAATAATGGATTAGATTGAACAATAAGCTTTGCGACATTAATGGCCATTGGGTTGATATCACTACCCACAAATGACCAATCATATTCAGCTCGACCAATAATCGGATAAATTACATTTGCTCCTACACCGATATCAAGAACACGGATCTGTTTACCTAAAGGAATCTTATCTTCGTTATCATGAGCGAGTAAATCAGCTAGATAATGAAGATAATCTGCTCGCCCTGGAATTGGAGGGCAAAGATAATCATTGGGAATATCCCAGTTGCTGAGTTGATAATAATGTAATAAAAGTGCTTTATTTAGCAATTTAACTGCCATTGGATCAGCAAAATCGATAGATAACTTATTGTATTGATTCGTTTTAACGTACGTTGTGAAATCAGGTAATGTCTGGCATAGAGTCAAAAAATCATATCCATGCCGATGTTTATTACGTTGATGTAAAGCAGTTTTATTAACTGAGTTTGACTGTTCTTGCATGTTTTATCCAACATTAAAAAGACCGCCTATTATAAAGGTTTTACATAGAATAAGGAAAAGTAAAAAACGCTTAACTTAGCTTATTTTAAATAAGCTGTTTACACTTAAGTAGAAATTTCTACGGATAATGACATAAAATAATTCTTCCCCTAAGATTTTGCTGATATCGATTAAAACGTTGATATTATTGTAATACTATTTCGCATGGGTAAAAATTAGTCCAAAATGGTTTAGTAGTATCGATACCATCGCCATTTTATCCACAGAATTTATTTTGTCATCCAATAAATTGGATTAAAATTCTTGATTGCAAAACTGGCTGGTTTGTACTCGTCACTAAATTCATTAGCCACATTTGTATTGATGTGTTTGGTTGCTTTTCCATCAGCGATAGGATCTAATATGACTCACTGTTTATTCACCGCTACGTCTATTTTAGCTATTTGAAGCGCATTATTTTTTACTGTTTTGCTGATACGGTGATTAATGCTTATTGTCCGTAGCTCGTGGAGAACTAAGTGTTAATACACATAAATTTAAAAGGGTAATTTCATTTAGTGTTGATTAAATCTAGTTATTATGACATTAAACATGACTTTAATACATTCCATTAGAAAAAAAGTTCTTATTTGTTATAATTTCAAACTTTTAATTCAAACGGAAATGCCATGAGAATTCCATTAAAATTCTTTCCATCCTCATTTATCTTATTGTTATTTATCCCTTTTGATCTCTATGCTTCCGACTTTAACGGTGATCAGTTGAGCTTGGTTTGGGCTGTACCATTTATTGGAATTTTGCTATCAATTGCATTATGCCCACTATTTTTAGTACGATTGTGGCACTATCATTATGGTAAAATTATTATTTTTTGGACAACACTGTTTATGGTTTCTGCCATTTTTTCATTCGGCATGCAAACCACCATCAATCTAACTTCTCATGCAATATTAGAGGAGTATATCCCTTTTATCGTTTTACTACTTGCCCTGTTTACCGTATCTGGCGGGGTTTTGATTAAAAGTGATGTTATTAGTACCCCAAAATTAAATGTTATATTGTTAGCAATTGGCACTGCTTTAGCATCAATTATGGGTACAACAGGTGCGGCGATGTTAATGATTCGTCCTCTAATTAGGGCTAATCGTCACCGTAATCAATCTGTTCATATTATTATCTTTTTCATCTTTCTAGTTGCCAACATTGGGGGGGGATTAACTCCATTAGGTGATCCGCCATTATTCATTGGTTTTTTAAAAGGAGTTGATTTTTTTTGGACCGTTAAACATATGTTTTGTCCAGTGTTATTGACTACATTTTTATTATTGATAATTTTCTATGTTATCGATAATCATTACTTTCTTATACAATATGGTCAATCGTCAAAAATGAATACTACCAGTACTCAATCCTTCAAACTCTATGGTATAACAAACATTTTTTTATTGTTTGCTATTATTATATGTGTGTTGATATCTGGGATTTGGCAATCTTCAATCACATTCACCATTTTTACTACTTCGATCGCCCTATCCGATTTAGTGCGAGATCTTTTATTGTTAATTATCACTGTTACTTCTGTCCTGATTACACCAAAGCAAATTCGTGCTGATAATGAATTTAATTGGGATCCAATTATTGAAGTTGGAAAATTGTTTATTGGTGTTTTTATTACAATTGTACCGGTGTTAACAATTTTACGATCAGGCAGTAATGGGGCATTAGCGGCGATGGTAACACTCGTTAACAATGACCATCTTGAGCCAATCAATACTCTGTATTTTTGGTTTGCAGGATTGCTTTCAGGCTTTTTAGACAATGCTCCGACTTATCTGGTGTTTTTCAATCTAGCATCAGGAGATGCCATGACGTTAATGACCACAATGGCAAAAACACTATTGGCCATATCAATGGGTTCCGTGTTTATGGGGGCGCTTAGTTACATAGGAAATGCGCCTAACTTTATGGTTAAAAGTATAGCAATACAGCACCAAATTAAAATGCCAAGCTTTTTTGGTTATATGAAATGGTCAATTGCTATATTAATCCCAATTTTTGGGATAAACAATTTCATCTTTTTTGTATTGTTTTAGATAAAATGAATGATGGATAGAAAGTTAAAAATATGCGTTTAGACAATAAAGTATCTAATTCATTTAAACGTAAATAATCCGCTTTTCTATCCTTATTTTATATCCATGATAAGTGTTATCCCTAATAAACGCTGTTCCATTTTTTATAGAGTAATTTGAAAAGTCAGATTACCGATATTTTTGTCAACTCTAAAGTATCACCAATTCGCTTACGCTTTTTTTTATCATATAAATATAAACCAAAACTATAAGAGGATAAGTTGTTAGTGGGTTGATTTTAATATTAAATAAAGAGATCTTGCCTTAATGGAAACTTATTATAAGTTTCAAAGCTCCTTTATTGATTTGTCATCATCGAAATCCATTTCTTGCTAAGATTAATCTAGAGTTGTACTGAGAAAATCCGTCTAATAGTGATCGTCTAATTCACACTTACCGTATAATACAATTATGATACGACCATTAACATATCATTTTTTACATCGATTTTTTTTTACTCACGTTTTAATAAATACCAATTGCTACTAGTGTTGGGACCAAATATCAATAACAAACTGCAACTATAATTTTAACTTCATAACCCTTTCTTTTATAAGGAAAGGCATACTCTGAACTACGGTTATTTATCTTTATTAGTATCTAAGCGTTTGGCATCAAGTTCTTTACAAATAAACTCATAAATGTCATCAAGTTTATAAAACTTACTGATCCAAAACATGGAAGCGATAATTAAAATACCTGGTAGATAAAGATAGCAAAGCTTGATGACAAAAAGTGCACTTGGTATTTGCACAGCATTAGCAATATAACCACCAGAAGTGAGCAAAACACCAGTAATTGCACCAGCACCCGCCATAGCCACCTTACCTAAAAAACCATTAATAGAGGTTAAGATACCTGCAGTATTAATACCTGTTTTCCAAACTCCATAATCAACGGGATCAGCTTGCATTGAAAAATAGATCGCTAAGCGTTGTCCGGCTCCAATTGATAAAATCACGGCACCTATAATCAAACCAAGATGATTAACACCAGATAGCATCATAATCCCCATTCCAATCAAATTGATAGTACTAGCAAATAAGTAAATATGGCGTTTTTTAAGACGATTGGCTAACAAAGGAACAGTCAGTGTTCCAAGTAATGGTACAAAGGTTGATATACCTGCAATAATTGCTGTTAATTCTGTGCTTTGTACATAATAATTAAAAAAATAGACCAATGCTCCTGTTTGTAAAAAGAACGCTCCCCACATTAGAAAAATATTGAAAGCAAAAACTTTCCAAGGTGTATTATCTTTTAGACCTAGCCATGCACGGGCAAGAGTCATTTTATCTTGAATTATAGTGATTTTTTCTTCAACATTTTTAAAGCTGACGATTAAAAAGAAGGTTGCAATGCATCCAAAAATAACTGCGGTATATAAAAAACCATGAATTTGATTGCCATTACCTAATGTTGCAACTAAAGGTAATGTTGCCACTGCAACAATGGTTGATCCTAATGATCCTAATAAAATTCGTACGGAGGATAATGTCGTACGTTCTAAAGAATCCGCAGTTAAAAACGGTAACATTGCACTAAAGGGAATATTAACAATGGTGTAGACAAATGACAGACACAAGTAGGTCACAAATGCATAGATAAGTTTACCTGTTGTACCAAAATCTGGCACATAAAATACCAATACACATAATATACCAAAAGGTATTGCACCAATTAATAACCATGGACGACACCGACCCCAACGAGTCGATGTATTATCAATGATAAGTCCCATTAATACGTCAGCAACACCATCAATTAATCGTGTAACTAAAAACATAATACCCACATAGTAAGCTGGTAGCTCCATTACATCAGTATAAAAATACATAAGATATAATGAAATTAACTGCCATACTAAGTTACAAGACAAATCAGCAATTCCATAACCAATTCGTTGTTGCCAAAGTTTAAATATTGAATGCATAATTTTAAATCCTTTAATTAAATTGATTAAAGAGAGTATTGACGAATAAACCAAGCAGGCGTACAGCTCCATGCATGACAATAACTGTTAATGATTCTGCTTCCGTAAGGTGAATAGTTGGGATCGTTAGGATCAAACAGTTCCCAAAACGTATCAGCGCCATATGCAACCATTTTTCCCCAATAGGCTTTAATTTCGTCTATCGCCTCTTTGGTCATACCAACTTTTAATAAAGCTAAAATATAGTGGTGGCGTAAGTAAGGTGTATTCATACCGATATCAGGAGGGGTTAATTGCAAACTATTCATCAATTTTCGCTGATGTTTGAGATCCCCTACATCAGCAAGAATCATCCAAATTTGCGTTGCATAGCTGATTTGACGTTGTACACCACTTATGTAAAATCCGGATTTTTCATCCCATAATTTGTCAGCCGCGTGTTTTACAAAATCCAAATTTTGTTGTAAATTTGCGGATATCTCTGGTTGAAAGGTTTGAGAAAGCTGTATCGCTTTGTCTAAACAATAGATTAAAACACCTTGTGAAGCACCTTGTTTATTTAGTTTTTCATGCCAATCAATAAATGACCACCAGTCATCACTATCGACCACAAGTCCATATTGATCACAACGTTTAAGCGCGATATTAATCTGTTGTAAAGCTACTGGCCACAATTCTTTAACAGTGGTGTGATCTTGAGTTGCTATGAAATAGTCATATAAGACATCAATATAAAACAACGAATAATCAAATAAGAAAGTATCATCAGCAATAATTTGTGGTTTTACAAAAATATTAGCCGAAACCATACCATCCTCTCGTCTATGACTTGCAAACAGATATAAGCAACGGCGGACAAGTTCATGTTGTTTAAAAGTAACATTGTTGACTAAAGCTTGAAGTCGTAGATCTCCTAACCATAATCGTCGATCTCGTTTAGGTCCATCTTCAAACACCTCTTGCATACAGTTTCGCAGTGTATGGACGGACACTTGATCAATTTTAGCTAATTGAAGATCTTGTGTTTGGCACTCAATACAGTGCTCAGGCGCTGAACTTACTGTTTTAAACTCAATGTCTTTAAACGCTAAATTGTATTTAGGTGATAATGAAACAATATCAATTTTCAAATATCGAAAACAGTAACGTCTTCCTAAGGTTATTTGGGCTGGTAGTACATCAATGTACTCGTCATGTTCTTGTAACCAACTTTTACTCAACCATCCTTGATATTGACTGAATGGCTCGGCAAGCTCACATAAAGTTTCAGCAAACGAAAACTTGATATGTGCAGGTGCATCGGGAGGACTTCCTACCGCATCACACAAAAAAGATAAATACCCAACTCCATGTTGACCAAAATCAATAATAAAACTTTCACCAGTTTGAAAACTTTGATTGAAATAAATAGTGGCAGGACTAATTACCTTAGACGACCATCCATGAATTGCTTGTGAGTCATTAACTAATGTAATGATATTTTGCGCTTTAATAATTGTTTGATGGATTGTTGGTATTAAATTTTCGGCTTTAGCAATGAACTTTATGTCCCGAATCATAACAATATCATCATTTTTTTGTATCGCTTGTGCCATAGTATTCTCCTTAAAAATCTCTATTTAGGAGTATAGCTATGAGTTACTTAAGACAGCTACTTTGATATTGCCACATTAGCGGTATAAATGGCATTAGTAAAAAGATCATTAAGAGTCAGTTCACATTTTTAGAATTATTACTTTTAAACAGAATGTTAATTACATTATTGTGTGAGGAGTGAAAGTGACGTAAACAATCATTGATGCTACACATTTTTTAATTCAGCATTTTCACTAACCATAATTAGAATTATTGAAAAGAAGTTAGGTAAGCATTATGAATCATTTAAAAATCATTACTTATTTTAATTCTGAATTAGATAAATTAGCGCTGTATAAAAGTGACCCAGAAGATAACAGTTATGAACATAACCATGAATTTGATGAGTTAGTCACTGTTGAACAAGGACATGGACTGCATATTATTAATGGTAAACCTTTATTTATACAACAAGGTGATGTGTTTTTAGTTCGTCACCATGATTATCATTTTTATGACGAACTGGGTACTTTAAAACTAACAAATATCTTGATCAATCCTCGTCGCAACTTTATGTATTTAAATAAGATAGAAATGTTATTGAATCGAATTTCCGTGAATGATTTAAGTTCGTCTATTTGGCTAACACCGAGCATACGGAAAGAGTGTAATACCGTTATTGATCAGATGTTTAATTTGCAAAATTCATTAGAGTATCGTGAATTTTTATTTTTTAAATTAATTACTATTATTGATCAATCACAACGGCAAACACAAAAAAACAATACACGTTATAAACTTCACTTATTGCTTAATCATTTACAAGATAACTGTTTTGATGAATATGATTGGCATAGTATTGCTCAACGTTTTCATTTAACTCTTAGAACAATGTTCAGGCATATTAAACAAGCCACAGGCCTAACACCAGAAAACTACATCAAACGATTGAGATTGTTATCAGCACGAGCAAAAATTCGTGAAAGTGATATGACAATTACTGAAATATCTTTACTTTGCGGTTTTATCAATAGTACTCATTTTACAACGTTATATAAAAAAACATTTGGTATAACGCCAAGTGAAGAAAGGAAAAACGATAAACAGAATTTAATAAATTAATCTTACAAAGAATCGTTCTGCTTTAAAATTGAACTGGTTGTCAAAAGTGTGAGTCTTCGCACAAATTTGATAAAAAGTCTAAAATTACTATAAATAACAGCCAAAAAAAGATTTTTCATGTCCATATATTAAAGGTCCGGTATGATTTTCCTTTTAAAATATGGGTATAACAATTAGTAAAGCTATGGGGACTATCCATGATTAAAAAACTGCTTGATAAAGATTTTTTTGTTTCAAGTGACCAAAACATTGCTCTTGAACCTCGGGCACCACAAACCGTATATCCTGAACATACTCATAATTTTAATGAAATTGTCATTGTCACAAAGGGATCAGGTAAGCATATTTTAAATGGTCAACTTTTTGACCTTTATCCAGGTATGATGTTTTATATTCATGCAAGTGATTGCCATTTATACGAAAATGTTAATAATTTACACTTAACAAATATCTTATTTAGAGATCAAGATAAATTCAATTTTATCAATGGTATTAACGAATTGATACCCAGACAAAAAACGAACCAATCGCACTATTTTGTAGATAAAAAATGTAACCAATATGTGCAAGCTATTTTAAATCAACTCAATCAAATGAATAAACAGCCAAATGCCTTTCAGGAAAGTCTTTTTTTACAATTACTTTTATTATTTAAACAAAATCATCATGTTAATCAAGGAGAAGGATCAACAGATTCTCGAGTTAAACAATTGTTGCACTGGTTACAAATTCATTTTAATGAACCAATTGATTGGGATATGATCACACAACAATTTTCACTGTCACTTCGCTCTTTTCATCGACACATAAAAAACCATTTAGGTATTACTCCCCAAAAATATTTAATAAAATTACGCTTAGCTGAGGCCTACACTCAATTAATATATACAAGAAAGACAATTACAGAAATTGCTCAAGAATGTGGATTTAATGATAGTGCCTACTTTTCAACCTGTTTTAAACAAGAGTTTGAAATTGGTCCACAAATATTACGTAATGATCCAGAAAGACGTTATCATTAATCGTGAAACAAAGTCGTCAAGAACAAGTTATGAATAAATATTTACGTTTATATAAACAGGACTATTTTATTTCAAAGATAAATACGGTTACTGTCGAAAAAAGAGAACATCAGCAATCCTTTCCTTTGCATAATCATGACTTCTATGAAATTGTTATTGTCTGTTCAGGAAATGGATTGCATCATTGGAATGATTATATTTATCCCATTACCAGTGGCGATATTTTATATATCAATCCAAAGGACATTCACGGTTATGAATCCGTAAATAATCTTAAACTGTTTAATGTATTATATTTGCGAGAAACGCTTTTTTTGTCAGCTATAATTGAAAAATATCTACCTCAACATAACGCTAAACACACAGAACGCGTTTGGCGAATTAATCCTTCATTTATTAAACAGTTATCATCATTGGTTGATCAGTTAACCATAGAATCAAAAAAAAATAATTTACCCTCAGTGCATTTGTCTGAAACGTTGTTTTTACAGTTATTAATTTTATTAGATAGAATCAAGCAAGATCCTAATGAACAATCTACTACAGAGACTCATCAGTTAGATCTACTTTTTACAATGTTGCATAATAGTATTGGCAGTTCATTTAACTTGGAAATGTTTTGCAAACAAAATCATATTGCAGAACGTTCAATTAGCCGTCTATTTAAAAGCCAAACGGGCATGACCATTAATGAGTATTTGCAAAAGCGTCGTCTATGTAACGCTATGTCATTACTGCGCAATACGCAATACTCGATCAGTATGATTTCATCGGAATGTGGCTATGATGATAGTAACTATTTTTCTGTGGTTTTTAAAAAAGAGACTCAACAAACGCCATCCCAATATCGATCAAAATTTAAAAATAAACACAATAAAAAGTAACACTCCTTGAGTTAAATTAGATTGTTAAAGTTTACTCTCTTTTAAAACACCAAAAGAGAGCAACCATTTAATTAAGATAAAATACAGGCAATAACTCTTCACTGATTGGGCTATTATCAGTATTACTTGGCATAATATCACGCATAAATGTCCACCACTTTTGGCACGCAGTGGTACTACCAATAGCATTCCAACGTTCTTCTGATTCAATTTCAACGTAAGCAAATAATAGATTGCGCTTTGCATCGAGAAAAATCGAATAATTATGTGCACCATGTGCTTTTAATTCTTTCACTAATTCTGGAAAAATTTCATCGTGCCGTCTTTTATATTCCGCATGTTTATCAGGATTAACCTGCATGATTGAAGCTTTTCTTAACATAACCATTCCTCTTTATTAATCATCAAATATGAAATAAGTCAATATGATATTTACTAACCTATTTCATAATTTTATGTAAGCAACTTATCATTGATAAATAGTATGATAAAGTTGTTCAATTTCGTGAACATTTGTTTTACGTGGATTACCATCTGTGCAAACATCATTAAAAGCAGCCTTCGCAAGCAATGGAATATCTTCAATTTTTACACCAATGGCTTTCAAATTAGCTGGAATACCTACATCCTGATTAAGTTGTTTGACTGCATCAACAGCAGCTTGCCTGGCCTGTTCAATACTCATACTTTCAGTATTAACAATTCCCATTGCCTTAGCAATATCACGGAATTTATCAGCAGTAAAATCAGCATTGTAAGCCATGATATGGGGGAGCAAAACCGCGTTTGCCACACCATGCGGTGTATTATAAAATGCACCAAGCGGATGAGCCATACCATGCACAAGCCCTAAACCAACATTTGAAAAGCCCATTCCTGCAATATATTGCCCAAGTGCCATATCTTCACCACCTTTTTTATTACCCTTGACAGAATCGCGAAGTGAACGTGAAATAATTTCAATCGCTTTTAGATGGAACATATCAGAAAGTTCCCATGCACCTTTAGTAATATACCCTTCAATAGCATGAGTTAACGCATCAACACCTGTTGCAGCTTTTAAACTTGCAGGCATACTAGCCATCATTTCGGAATCAATAATAGCAACAATCGGAATATCATGCGGATCAACACAAACAAACTTGCGTTTTTTCTCTTCATCTGTGATAACGTAATTGATCGTTACTTCCGCAGCGGTACCTGCCGTTGTTGGAATGGCTATGGTAGGAACCGCAGGTTTTTTAGTTGATGCAACGCCTTCTAAACTGCGCACATCAGCATAATCAGGATTATTAATAATGATTCCAATTGCTTTGGCCGTATCTTGCGGAGATCCACCACCGATCGCTATTAAATAATCAGCACCTGACTGTTTAAAAATGTCTACCCCTTTTTTAACGATTCCAATTGTTGGGTTAGGCATAACTTGATCAAAGATTTGATAAGCAAAACCATTGTCATCTAATAATTTTGTTACTTTTGTTGCTACTTTGAATTTAATTAGATCTTTGTCAGTAACCACCAATGCTTTTTTAAAACCCCGTTTTTTAATCTCATCAACGATATGTTGGATTGAACCTGCACCAAAATAAGAGGTTTCATTTAAAATCATTCTATAAGCCATAATCTGTTTTCCTTTCAATTAATTTGCCATGCCTAAGCCAACGATATTGGCAGCAAAAATAATAACTAAGCAACCTATACATAATACTTTTACTGGTTTCTTTCCTGTGCCAAACCACTCTTTTAAAACTAAACCAACAATACCACCACAAAGCACATAAAAGCTCATATGTAACATCCAACTCATAAAGCCATATTCTGCTGGAATATTGGCATGGCCCCATGCATAAAAGAAGAATTGAAAATACCACATTGCACCGCCCAAAATGGCAAACAATGCATTGCTAATGAGTAACGATTTAGCAACCGAGAAATCTTGTTTGAATGACAACTCTTTTTTAAAACAGAGGCGGGAAATACAAAAACCGAGATTAACTATCGCGCCACCACCCATGATGACTACATAACTAGGTAACGCAACATACAGATGGGAAACACCTAATTGAGCGGCCTTAGTATGCATAGGTACCGCGGCGCTCATAGCAAAAGACATACCGGCAGAAAAAATCCCACACATTACCGCTAATAATAAGCCTTTGCGTAGATTAAAATCCGCTACCTGTACACCTAATGTTTTTTCTTTTAAAAGTCCCGCATAAGTAACAATGGCTACCCCAATAACAGCGACAACTACGCCTAGCAGTGTCATTTTGCCGCCGGTTGAAGCGATAAGTTCACCAAATTTACCTTGTAATATCGGCGTCATTAAAGTGCCAACAATTAACGTAATACCAATTGCGATACCAATTCCCATCGACATACCTAAATAACGCATGGTAAGACCATAACCGACATTGCCTACTCCCCACATGGCTCCGAATAAAAAAACAGGTATCAGTATCTGTGGACTGAATGAACCGTAATAAGCCCAAAAATCGGGTAATAAAAAGTAACTAATAGACCATGGTAAAATAATCCAAGAAAACAGACCAGCTATTGACCACATTATCTCCCATGACCAGTTTTTCACTTTTTTTAAAGGCGCATAAAAACTAGCGGCAGAAGCGGCACCAACAAAATGCCAAATAATGCCTAGAAAAATTGAACTACCCATATTTGTTTCCTTATAGCTAAACAATATTACTTAGTATATTTTTGCTAAGCTTATTTATTGTTTTAATGCGTCCTCTAAAGGAGTAACATCAAACCGTTGAGCAAGAAGCCTAAATTGCTCTAAAGTAATGGTTTGTCGTTTGCCTCCCATGGATAATACTTTTACTAATACTTCCGCGGATTTTTCAGCAGTATCAATTAATCCAAAAGCCTCATCCAAATTTGATCCTGTACCGAAAACACCATGAAACGCCCAAAGAACTAATGTGTGTTTTGCCATTTCTTTTGCCGTTGCATAACCAATTTCATCTTTACCTGGTACCATCCAAGGCACTACTCCAACACCATTTGGAAAAACAACCAGGCATTCGGTACTCATTTCCCATAACAAGCGAGTAATGACCGCAGTATCTAGTTCAATCACATATGTTAATGCAATTAAATTGGTAGCATGACAGTGCATAATGACTCGATCTTTACCATGACTTTTCTCAATACGAACAATATGTGATTGCAAATGCGCTGCTAATTCTGAAGTAGGCAATCCCCCATTAATTAATCCCCACATGATGTAATAACCTTCACCCTGCTCATCAATTTTTACAACGGCTAAAGTATCAGCAGGATCTAAAATCACATTACGAAAGAATTTACCCGAACCTGTAACAATAAAGTATTGATTCGCCAATTTGCTTACATCTTGAGTAAGCATAAGATGACGTGGGTTTTGATAAAAATCGTTTTTAAACGATAAGATGTCGCTTTCCAATAATCTCAGACTTACATTACCTCCATTACGTTCATCCCAACCTTTTAACCACATGTCGTACGTTGCTTTGATCATGCCTTGCACAAACCAAGAAGATAGAATCTGTTGCATTGTTTTCACCTTTTTTATCGTTGGCTTAATACTTGTTGCTCATATTGACGAACTTCGTCTAACCATGCCTGGCCTACTGGGACATCATTAAGCTGACAATACCTGTCCCAAACTGCTTGCCAAGGCAGTGATTTTTGTTCTTCTAATAATGCTAATCGGGAGGTAAAATCTCGGTCATGTTCGTACTGTTTGAGTTTATCCGTTGGTTCTAATAGTGCTTTCATTAAGCATTTTTTCATATTACGAGTACCAATTACCCAAGCAGCAATACGGTTGATTGATGCATCAAAAAAGTCTAAACCGATATGTACACGATCGAATAATTTATTACGAATGACCTCACTGGCTATGTTTTGAGTTTCATCATCAAATAATACGACGTGATCGCTATCCCAACGTACTGGACGGCTTACGTGTAATAATAAGTGTTCAATAAATGGCATAACGGCAGAAATCTTATCTGAAATCACTTCTGTCGGATGGAAATGACCAGCATCTAAACATAATGCTGTTTTACGAGATGTGGCATAAGCCAAATAAAATTCGTTAGAGCCAGCAGTATAGGATTCTAAACCAATACCAAATAGCTTACTTTCAACGGCATCAATGTGATATTTGGAATCAATCTTTTCGCTGATCATTTCATCAATAGCTTCAACTAAACGCTGTCTTGGTCCAAATTTGTCAACCGTGATATCTTTCATGCCATCTGGTAACCAAATGTTCATAATTGACGGTGTACCTAACTCTTTACCGAAGTACTCAGATACTTTACGACATGCTTTGCCATGATCA
Source organism: Gilliamella sp. B2887 (assembly GCF_026537015.1). Classification (NCBI taxonomy): domain Bacteria; kingdom Pseudomonadati; phylum Pseudomonadota; class Gammaproteobacteria; order Orbales; family Orbaceae; genus Gilliamella; species Gilliamella sp. B2887. The sequence goes on from NZ_JAFNMX010000004.1 coordinate 87,837, forward strand.
ATCCAGAATTGACGGATTTGATCGTTAGTGTGGGTTAAAGTCCCATCATTACTCAGTGGATGTGAAAAGTAAGTAGGATTGAAGTCTAAACCAATATGCTGTTTTTTTGCCCAACAAACCCAGTTAGCAAAATGTTCGGATTTAATTTCATTACGATCGACTTTGTGATCAACTTCAAGATAGCAAGCATGCAAGTTAAGGCGTTTTGGTCCAGGAATTAAACTGAAGGCTTTATCTAAATCTAAGCGCAGTTCGTCAGCGTTACGCGCTTTGCCAGGATAATTTCCTGTTGCTTGAATACCACCTGTTAACTCGCCTTCAAGTTTTTCAAAACCAACCACATCATCACCTTGCCAACAATGTACCGAAATTGGTAAGCGGGCCATAGTAGAAATTGCGGCATCAGTATCTACACCTATTTCTGCATATCTTGATTTGGCAATTTGGTATGCCTTTTCAACGACATTCATGGAAGACTCCTTTATGAAATATATAAATTTTTTAAATAATTATTGGTTGGAGAGTAATATTTGGTGTCAAAATTTTGTGCAATAATATGGCGCAAAGTATTGACATTTTTAATGTCACCTAACGCAATCAATTGATAACCCACATTCCCAAGTGATGAAGATTCAATGGGGCCAGCAGTAACATTGATTTGACAAACATCAGCACATAACTGATTTAAAAAAGCGTTTTGACAGCCACCACCAACAATATGTAGAGTTTCGATTTTTCTATTAGTGATCGTTACTAATTCTTTGATGATATCGCGATATAAATGAGCCAAACTGTCAAAAATACATCGCAACAGCTGCGATAGACGTTCAGGTGCATGACCGTGGTTTTCCAAACAAATTTGTTTTATGGTTTCTGTCATCGATTGAGGATTTAACAATCGACAATCATTTGGATTGATAAGATAGGTAAATGCGGATTCTTGTTCAGCTAATTGAATTAATGAGGTAATATCCTTAACTTCATGTTCAACGCAGACTCGTTGGAATAACCATAGTCCCATTATGTTTTTTAATACTCGAAAATGTCCATCAACGCCCCCTTCGTTAGTAATATTTGCGTTTAATGCCGGTTGTCCAGTAACAGGCTGTTTTGATTCAATCCCCATTAATGACCAAGTTCCAGAACATAAGTAAGCACTATGTTGATCATTGATTGGTGCAGCAATAACTGCACTAGCCGTATCATGGCTGGCAATAGCGATAACCGGAATTCGATCGCCTTCGGGTGTTTTCCACATTCCAACTTGATTACCTGGTTGAGAAATAGTACCAAACCATTTACGTGGTATACCTAAATAGTTAAGCAAGTCATCATCCCAGTTTTTCGTAACAACATTAACTAATTGAGTGGTCGTTGCGTTAGTGTATTCGCGATTAAGTTGTCCAGTGAGTCGATAGATAAAATAATCAGGGATCATTACTAAATCGGTTACTTGTGATAGCCAAGTAGGAGGATTGATCATCATTGCTTTGAGTTGGTAAAGGGTATTAAAAGTGAGAAATTGGATGCCCGTTTTTTGATAAATCCTTTCTGTGCTAAGTTCAGATTGCACCAGTGACATGACATTATCAGTACGATGATCACGATAAGAATAAGTGGATCCAACTACTTGTCCATTCTTATCAAGCAATACATAATCAACGCCCCAACTATCAATACCGATACTATCGATTTTGATATTTTGCTGAATAATTTTATTTAGTCCAATTAAGATCTGTTGTTCCAGATAAACTAAATCCCAACAATAATCATTATCTATTGCTTTGAATCCATTGTTAAACCGGTGAATTTCTTTAAGCGTTATTTTTTGAATTTGCTGTTGATAACATGACAGCATGACCCGACCACTCGATGCCCCTAAGTCAATTGCTACAATATATCTATCTTCCATTAACACTGCCCTTAATTTTATTAATGGTGATAGTTTATATAGCGTTAAATTCAAAGACTTTTAATCGATTGCCATTGTTTAATAAATGTTGGCAATATTTTCAAACTCAGTGTGATCTATCACACAAATTACCAAATTTATCGGTTTTATACATTCCCATAAATTATTGGTATAATAATTTTTTTACAAAATTTGAGAGTAATCCATGGTAAATCAGTTAAAAGCCCTTATTCAGTATCTTCTTCCTAAACAGTTATTAACTTCGTTATTTGGTTGGCTTGCTAAAAAGCAGCTAGGTAACATTACTACTTGGATAATTCAGGGCTTTATCAAATTGTATAAAATAGACTTAAGTGAAGCTAAATTGGTAAATGTTCGAGACTATAAAACCTTTAATGATTTTTTTGCACGTAAACTGAAAGAAGATGCTCGCCCAATTGATACCGCGATTAATTCTATTATTATGCCCGCTGATGGAGTTATAAGCCAATTTGGAACGATTCAAGATAACTTCTTACTACAAGCAAAAGGGCATTATTATTCCTTAGAAGCACTAGTTGCTTGTCATTCTGATATGATTAAATTTTTTAAACATGGTTCTTATGCAACCACGTACCTCTCCCCAAAAAATTATCATCGCTTTCATATGCCTTGTGATGGCGTTTTACGTGAAATGATTTATGTACCCGGTTCGCTTTATTCTGTGAGTAAAGCAACCACTGAATGTATACCAAATATTTTTGCTCGGAATGAACGCGTAATTTGTTTATTTGAAACTGAGTTTGGTCCAATGGCACAAATACTAGTCGGGGCAACTATCGTTGGTAGTATTGAAGTAGAGTGGGAAGGTTGTATTACTCCGCCACGCGAAGGCATAATGAAACGTTGGATCTATTCAGGCGAAGTAAAATTAATTAAAGGACAAGATATGGGATGTTTTAAACTTGGTTCAACCGTTATCACCTTGTTTGCATCCAATACAATTGAATTTGATAGCCACTTGAAAGTTGGCGATACAACACGTGTTGGTCAAAAATTAGCTGAAAGGATATAGCTTTATGTGGATACGTAGTATTTTATGTTGTGCTTTATTGCTGTTTTCATCAATAACATTGGCTGAACAAACAGTCATTACCATTAATAATGAAGAAGAACTGTTACAAACACTCAATCAATTAGGTGATAAAAATGAGGAACTCCGTCAAAATTTAGAGCTTCAAAAAACACATTTAACCAGCATTATTAATGAACAAAATAATATTACTACGCAAATTTCACATGTTCAAAATACATTATCAACTCTTGCCGAACAAGGGGAATGGTTAAGTTTTTCAACTGCGCTTGGCGAAACACTTCGCCAACAATTGTTAAATCTACCAGAAAAACCAAAATCTCAACCACTTGATGCAGAAATAGCGGAAGCAAAAGTTCAGCAGTTAAATTACAGCAATAATTTAAAGGCATTAGGCAGCTATCCGACATTAACTAACCCAGTTAATAGCTCAAAACTTGCTAGCCAATATCGACGTTCAATTCGTGAACAGATTGAATTACTTAAAACGTTAATCTCAGGCACAGACACCACTATTTTGGAGTTAACAAAATTAAAAATATCAAATAAGCAATTAACTAATGCTATAGATGAAGTTAATGATGCTGCACATCGTTATTTTTTTTGGGTTGCCGATGTAAATCCAATTTCATTGGAGTATCCAGTAAATTTAGCTAAAGATGTGGCTTATGTAATATTTTCTATCGACACATTATCTCAGTTATATCATGCGAGTTGTGAAATATTATCATCACCTAAATTACTATTTTTATTAATAATATCCATAATATTTGTTTTTGCACATTTCAAAATGCGAAATAAATATTATGCTTTTTTAAATAAATCAGCTACGCGTGTAGGTAAAGTAACGCAAGACAATTATTCATTAACGTTAAAAGTAATAGTTTATTCGTTAATTATGGCGTTGCCTATACCTATTTTATGGGCTGTTTTTGGTTATGCACTACAACAAATCAATTGGGATTATCCGGTGGCTATTGCGCTGGGCTATGGAGTTAATGCTGCTGCACCAATTTTATGGGTTTTTATAATCACAGCTCATTTTGCGGAAAAATCAGGACTCTTTATCACCCATTTTGGCTGGTCAAAAGCTAATGTTCATGAAGCAATGAAATATTATAAACTTTCAGTGTGGGTGGTGATTCCTCTTGTAATGATTGTAATGAGTTTTGATCAGTTTAACAATCGCCAATTTGCTGCTACTATTGGTCGTTGTGCCTTTATTATTTTATGTTTTGCATTAGTATTCATGAGCAACTCAATTCACCGCGCTGGTGTTCCATTATATATAGATAAAAAAGGCTCAGGCGATAATCTCTTGAGTCATATTTTATGGCTCATTTTATTGAGTGCACCGTGGTTAGCAATAATAGCCGCCTGTTTAGGATATTTATCTACTGCGCAAGTTTTATTAGGGCGCCTTGAAGCTTCAGTCATTATTTGGTTAGGTTTATTAGTTATTTATTTTATGATTCGTCGTTGGATGTGGATCCAAAAACGTCGCATCAAATTTGAACGAGCAAAACAGCGCCGATTAGAACGTATGCAACGCGCTAGAGGTCACGAGGAAGATTTAACATCAATTAATGATGGTATGGATGAACCTGCGATTGACTTAGATGCAATTAGTGCTCAATCATTACTATTGGTTAGATCAATTATTATGCTTATAGCATCAATCAGTATGATTTTACTCTGGTCAGAATTGCATTCAGCTTTTGCCTTTATGAATAACATTAAACTTTGGGGTACAAGCGTAATAGTAAATGGAACCGAAGTAGAACAATACATTACGTTAGGTGCTGTTTGTATTGCCATTTTAGTTATGACTATTACCATTCAATTAGTCAAAAATCTGCCTGCACTACTTGAATTAGGTTTACTTCAACATTTAGATCTAGCCCCAGGAACGGGTTATGCCATCTCAACCGTTTCAAAATATATTGTATTGATGATAGGCAGTATGATTGCATTTTCATTTATCGGCATTGATTGGGCAAAAATTCAGTGGCTTATTGCAGCATTAGGTGTCGGTTTAGGATTTGGTTTACAAGAAATTTTTGCAAATTTTATTTCTGGTTTAATTATTCTTTTTGAAAAACCGGTACGCATTGGTGATACAGTTACCATCAGGGATTTAACGGGTAATATCACAAAAATCAATACGCGTGCTATTACCATTGTCGATTGGGATCGCAAAGAAATAGTTATGCCCAATAAGGCATTTATTACCGAACAACTCGTCAATTGGTCATTATCTGATTCAATAACCCGAATTGTATTAACCATTCCAGCAACCATCGATGCAAATAGCGATCTTGTGATCAAACTATTAGAGAAAGCATGTGAAAAATGTGAATATGTACTTAAAGATCCAGAACCACAAGTATATCTAGTTGATATTCAAGAAGGTATTCAGTTATTTGAAATACGCGTATTTGCGGCTGAAATGGGACACCGTATGCGACTACGCAGTGCTATTCATAAATTAATATTGGAAGCTTACCGTGAACACAATTTACAATTACCATTTCCACCTCTACAAACCAATTTAGAAGCACTTGGTCGTAAAAGTGGGCGTCGTAGTTACCATGTTGGCACTATTTAACCAAATAGGGTTTCTAACCAAGGCACACCAAATGCTCCTGGAGCCAAAAGTACAAATGCCCAAATTGGCGCGGAAGCGATATTCGCTAAATTAAATTTGCTTGCTGGCATATGCATAGTGCCAGCAATGAGTGGTACAAATGCTCGTAATGGGCCAAAAAAACGACCAATAAAAACCCCAAAAGTACCATAACGTTGAAAGAATTGTTCAGCACGAAAAATAAGTTTTGGATGTTTGTTTAACGGCCATGAAGCAATCACTTGTTGATGATAATACTTACCTAACCAATAAGATACCCAATCACCTAAAATTGCCCCTAGTGAGGCGGCAATCAACACAGGGAAAAAAGATATCGCTCCACCACCAATCAAGGCGCCTGCACCCAATAATATGGCTGTAGCTGGCACAAGTAATGAAATAATAGCCAGTGACTCTCCAAAAGCCAGTATAAATATAATTGGCAAAGCCCATATTTGCTGAGTTTGAATAAACTGCATTATTATTTGTGTGATTTCGTGTAATGACATAGTTTAAATTAATAAATTAGCAATTGATTATAGTTTCTTATTTTACCATAATATTAACAGTATAGGATTTGAACTCATTAATTATTAGCTACTTTTATAATAATAAGTAAATTGATTTACTCATTGTTAACATTAATAAGCTGATCATAATCAAACCTAGTTGTAAACATTTATATTAGTCAGAGATCAATTATGACGAACGGAACAACTTCATTAAAAGTGAACAAATTCAATAACAGCACTTTACAAAACCCACAAACGGATAAAATAGCCATCGAAAAACCGGTTGCATTGATTTATAACGGAATTTCACATGTTGTTATGATGGCAACACCTAAAGATCTTGACTATTTTGCTATTGGTTTTTCATTAACAGAAAACATAATTCAGTCAGTTAATGATATTTATGGTATTGATATTATTGAACGATCAAAAGGAATCGAAGTTAATATTGAATTATCATCAAGACGTTTCGCTCAATTAAAAGAAAAACGCCGTAATCTAACGGGTAGAACAGGATGTGGAATTTGTGGTACCGAGCAAATTGAACAAGTCTGTCAAAGAATTTCTCCCCTTCAAATAAAAGATAAAATTGTATTATCTAATTTTAGTGAATCGCTTTCATACTTAACCCAAGTCCAGTCGGTTGGTAAACAAACTGGGTGTACACATGCTGCTGTCTGGCTTGATTTAAATGGGCAACTCCTAGCTGGTTTTGAAGATATCGGAAGGCATGTTGCATTAGATAAGTTACTTGGTTATCGAGCTAAACAACAACAATTGAATGATCGAGTTCAGAAAGGAGTTATTCTGGTTTCTAGCCGTGCTAGCTACGAAATGGTTCAAAAAACAGCCATATGTGGAATCGAAATTCTTTTGGCAGTTTCAGCTGCAACTTCAATGGCTATTGAAAATGCCAAACAAAATAACATAACGTTGATTGGATTCTTTCGAGGTGATAAAGGAGTTATTTATTCAGATTTCGGACGTATTCTTGAATGAGATTAAATTTAATCTGAGCTAAAAGCTTTTAAATAACCGAATCATACAAAAAAATGCTATTTTATTGTATGATTGCCACTAATCAATTTGCAAATAATAAATTGAATAATAATAATAAATTTTTTATACCACAATTAAATTAAAGATAAATTAATAAGCATCTTTCTTTATTTCATGAAGATCAGCATAATATACAACTACGGATTACAAATACATTGTTTTTCTTGTAGATTTTTAGATGATCTTTTTCTGAAAATGAATAAAAGGATTATATATATTAGCTATGATATTTATTGAAAGCATAACGATATATAACCTTATTACTCAATAACTGACAATGATTGTTGGCAAAATGACATCTAATTTTTTGTGATTATCGTTAATCACCCATTTTTCCGTTTTTTGTTAATTTGAAAGGGTAAAGTCATGCATCAAACATCTGATATACAGCAAGCAGTTAATTTTATTAAACAATATACCAATAAAAAACCAACGATTGGGATTATTCTTGGTTCAGGTTTAGGTCCTTTTGCCGATACTCTTGAAGATGCAGTTCGTATTGCTTATGATACGATTCCTCATTTTGCTAAATCTGCCGCTGTTGGTCACGCTAACGAGTTGGTCATTGGTCAAAGCGGAGATAAAACCGTCATCGCAATGAAAGGTCGTTTTCATTATTATGAAGGTTTTTCATTAGATCAGGTAACTTTTCCAGTTCGTGTAATGAAAATGCTCGGCGTTGAAAAACTGATTATTACTAATGCTTGTGGTGCTGTAAATACGACTTTTAAGCCCGGTGATTTAATGCTGATCACTGACCACATTAATCTAACAGCCAATAATCCATTGATAGGACCGAATAATCCAGAACTTGGCGTTCGATTTTTAGATGTAAGTGAAGTTTACAATAAGCAATTACGTTCGATTGTGTGTGATGCAGCAAACGAACTTAATATTACATTACAACAAGGTGTTTATGCATGGTGGACAGGGCCAACTTATGAAACACCAGCTGAAGTTAGAATGATTCGTGTTTTAGGGGCGGATGCAGTGGGAATGTCAACAGTACCAGAAGCAATTATTGCTCATCATTCGGGTATTAAAACTATTGGTATATCTTGTTTAACTAATATGGCATGCGGCATATTAGATCAACCTTTAGGTCATGAAGAAGTGATTGAAACAGCAGAGCGTGTTAAATCAACATTTTTACAGCTAATCACTAAGACTATAGCGCGTTTTTAATCAATACTTTTTATTATTTAATATGTTAAATAAAAAGTTCGCATTATTTTAGGAATAAATAATGAACATCAAAGATAGATTAAAAATAATGATGTTTTTCCAATATTTTATTTGGGGAAGCTGGTTAGTGACTTTCGGTGGTTATCTGTTCAATACATTGCATTTTTCAGGCGCCGAAGTAGGAATGATTTTTAGTACAAAAGGTTTAGCCGCATTAATAATGCCATGTATTATTGGCATTATTGCTGACAAATTTTTGCAACCCAAATATTTGTATATGCTTTGCCATTGCATTTGTGCTTTTGCGCTATTTTATGCAGCATCAGTCAATAATTCGACAATGCTATTTTGGGTGATGTTATGCAATGCATTGGCTTTTATGCCAACTATTGCATTATCAAATTCAATCAGTTACCACTGTCTGGATAAGGAAAATTTTGATACAATAACTGTTTTTCCAAAAATTAGAGTATTTGGTACTATTGGTTTTATTGTCGCAATGTGGATGATTAGCCTGCTGAAATTTGAATTAAGCAATGCTCAGCTTTATGTTGCCAGTGCAGCATCAGTATTGCTTGTAATGTATAGTGCGACGTTACCCAATATTATCATAAATAAAATCCATCAACAGTCTTGGAGTTCACGCTTAGGCTTAGATGCATTTGTACTATTCAAAAATCCCACCCTAGCCGTATTTTTTCTATTTTCGATGTTACTTGGTGCAATATTACAAATCACCAATACATTTGGAGGTGCATTTTTACATGATTTTGGTAAAATTTCAGAGTTTAAAGATAGTTTAATTGTAAAGTATCCAGCTATTTTATTATCCTTTTCACAAATGGCAGAAGTAGCATTTATTTTGACTATTCCTTTCTTTCTCAAGAAATTTGGCATAAAAAAAGTCATAATGATCAGCCTGGTTGCTTGGATTCTTCGATTTGGTCTGTTTGCTTTTGGTGATCCAACACCATTTGGTTTTGTATTATTAATGTTATCAATGATTGTGTATGGCTGTGCGTTTGACTTTTTCAATATCTCGGGTTCAATTTTTATTGAAAAAGAAGTGAATCCGAATATACGATCGAGTGCGCAAGGTTTATACATGACTATGGTCAATGGCATTGGTGCTTATTTAGGATCAATAATAAGTGGTTTTGTCGTTGATATGTGTACACATAAAGGTGTTAAAGATTGGCAAATGATTTGGATCATTTTTGCATCTTATGCGCTTATATTAGGAATAGTTTTTTATTTTACATTTAACGAGCGCACAGCAAATTAGAGCCTATTGTGTATTAATTTGCTGGTCAAGCTAATGAGCTAAACATTATAGCGTACATTCTGTTCTGATTCGTTTAGTAGCCTTTATACTAATTATTGAATAATTTATGAGGTGCAGGGGAATTTCCCTTGTGGACTCTAATTGTGTTTGTTGAATAAATATTTTGTTAGAGTAATGAGATTTAAAATATGAAAGAGAAATTTTTGGGTGGTTTGTTGGTTTTTTTTGGAGCCTGTAGCTTTGGAGTGCTCTCTTCTATCGTCAAAACCGCTTATAAAGATGGCTATACATTAGGTGAAGTGACTGGTGTCCAATGTTTTTTAGGTATGTTAATGTTGTGGTTGATTCATTTTCTGGTTAAAACAATAAATAAATCTAAAATTGATTTAACCCCAAAACGTCCTTTAACGAAAAAATGGAAAGTCTGCGCTGTTGGTATTTTTCCAGGGTTAGTAGGAATTTGTTATTATCAATGTGTACAATTAGTTCCTGCTTCAATTGCTATAATATTATTGATGCAATATCTATGGATCAGTATCATCATTGATTTTGTTATCTTTAAAAATAAACCGACTAATCTTCAAATTTTAACCGTAATAGCAATTATTTTCGGTAGCTGTTTAGCTGCTGGTATTTTTAATGAAGACATAAAATTGAATTTAACTGGCTGTCTATTTGGATTTTTAGCTGCATTAATGTACTCATTATTCATCACAACCAGCAGTAATATTGGTAATGATTTACCAACATTAGAAAAAAGTGCATTAATGATAACCGGTGCTTGCATTGTGACATTTTTAATTTTTCCACCTACGTTTTTCTTTAAACTAGATATGAGTGATAAACTTTATCAGTTAGGTTTTTTATTATCTTTATTTGGGACAGTTTTACCACCATTTTTATTTTCTGTAGGTATGCCTAAAATAGGGATTTCATTAAGTGCAATATTATCAGCAGCAGAGTTACCCGTAGCAGTTACCTGTTCTTATTTTTATTTAAAGGAATTCGTGTATTTCAACCAATGGACAGGAGTGATAATTATCTTATTGGCGATTGCTATATCCAATTTAAAACATATAAAAAAATAATAAGTTATTTTTTGTGAGTGCGGTTCACTACCGCACTTCAGCAAATGAGAGTTTGTTAATATCAATTAGCATAATATCTTGAAAAAATTTTATACATAACTTTTTAACCATTTAACAAATAAATCAGCTTTAGGATTATATCTTTCTTTTGGGGTACATATATAATAATGCTGAGAACACATCACTTCCATCCCCTCAAATGGGGTAATTAATAAGCCCGATTCGAGATAATTTTTTATGACTTGCTTCCTTCCCATCGCTATACCTGCATGATTTATTGCAGCAGTTGCCGCCAAGTCTGAACGATCAAAACATATGTTTTGCATTTCGTTAAAATCATAAGATAATGAAAAATGTTTGGCCCAACTTTCCCATTCATCAAAGTTCGAGTCATATCCCCATGCTTGGGTGTCATGCAATATAAAGCATTTCGATAAATTTTCAATTTTATTATATAAATCATTTTGTTGTGCATAATATGGGCTACACACAGGAACCATCGTTTCATTTAATAAATGTTCACTATTTAAATCATCATAAATCAGATCATCAAAATAAATAGCTAAATCAATCCGGTGACGACTAAAATTAATAATTTCATTACCCGATACAATGTTCAATGATATATAAGGGTAATGTCGAGCAAATAGTGATAATTTTGGGATTAGCCAATTTTGAGCAAATGAGGGTCTTGAATAGATAGTTAGAGTACCAAAAACTTCTTGATTTTTAATCTCCAGTATTTCTTGATTTAAAATATTTAAAGATTTTTTGACCACTTTAAATAGGTTCATACCTTCATGAGTCAGAGTTATTCGTCGATGATATCGTTGAAATAATTTAAATGAAAGTTCATCTTCTAGTTTATTGATTTGATGACTGACCGCACTTGGACTGATACAAAGTTCTTCAGCAGCCAATGCAAATGATAAATGACGCGCAACAGACTCAAAAGTATGCAGTTTAGATAACTGATAACGATTAACAACATGATTTTTAACTAAAAACCTATTTTCATCATACATAATAATTCTCCTTTACTAATCCATTAGTATATTAATTCATGTATTTGCGTTCCAAGATTTACACTTCTAAATAATTATTTACACGAAATTTATTGAAATATTAGCTTTTTTTGATTTTAATCACATTTATAGATGAATTTAATTCAAGTTAAACCCATAATTGATCATTTGTCAAATTATCGCCAAAAACTTTTAATAAAGCTAGCAATTAATAATAAAAGAAAGGAGGTAATATGGATTCGCAGTTGTGGATTATAGGTGTTTTAATCACCAGCATTATCCTTATAGTAATCTCGATTATAAAATTTAGACTTCATCCTTTTTTAGCGTTATTACTTGCTAGCTTTTATGTAGGTGCATTGATGAAAATGCCTCCACAAAAAATGATTGCAGCAATCGAAGACGGTATAGGTAGTACATTAGGTTTTCTAGCTACAGTAATAGGTTTGGGTACCATTCTTGGTAAAATGATGGAAATTTCAGGCGCTGCCGAGCGCATAGGGTTGACATTACAAAAATGTCGCTGGTTATCTCCACAAGTTACTATGGTGCTAGTTGGGCTGATTTGTGGTATTACCCTGTTTGTAGAAGTAGGTGTAGTTTTATTAATTCCATTAGCTTTTTCAATTGCTAAAAAAACTAAAACGTCCCTTTTGACGCTAGCTATTCCACTTTGTACTGCTTTAATGGCAGTTCATTGTATCGTTCCACCTCATCCTGCTGCACTATTTGTAACAAATGCATTAGGTGCGGATATTGGAACAGTAATTGTTTATGGGTTAGGTATTGGATTATTAGCATCACTAATTGGCGGACCAATCTTTCTAAATTGCATAAAAAATAAAATTCCTTTTAAAACTGTGCCTGAAGAGTTTTCAGATATGAAAGTGAGAACAGAAGAAGAACTTCCTTCTTTAGGCACAACATTATTTACCGTATTACTACCGATTGTTTTAATGCTAATAAAAACAGCTGCAGACTTTATTGTCGATAAAAATTCTTTTAATTACTTAATATTAGAATTTCTTGGTAATCCTATTACAGCAATGTTTATTGGGGCCTTTGTAGCTTACTATATGTTGGGTATTCGGCGCAATATGACTATGTCCGTGTTGTTATTTAAGACAGAAAGTTGCTTTTCATCCATTGCCAATATTTTATTAATAATTGGTGCAGGTGGTGCATTTAATGGCATTCTAAAAAACAGTGGATTAAGTGATGGTTTAGCCGGTATTTTGTCTCATTTTGATATGCACCCAATTTTATTGGCATGGTCTGTATCGATAATTTTACATGCCGCTGTGGGATCCGCCACTGTTGCTATGATGGGAGCAACCGCCATCGTTTCACCAATGTTATCTCACTATCCTAACTTGAGTCCAGAAGTCATCACATTAGCAATCGGTTCAGGAGCTATTGGGTGCACAATTGTTACAGATTCTTTATTTTGGTTAGTTAAGCAATATTGCGGTGCAACATTAAATGAAATATTTAAATACTACACATCAGCCACATTTATTGCTTCATTAGTCGCATTAGCAAGTACTTTTTTACTATCTTATATTATATAAAATAAATTACAGGAATAAATTATGATCACTAAAGATGTTGAAAAGTTGATACAAAAATATCCTTTAATTGCTAATTTAATACAACTAAAAGAGACTGCTTGGTTTAATCCTAATATAACGAGCTTGACAAATGGATTATCATATGTAAAATTGAATGAGCAGGATGTTAAAGATGCAAGTGATCGATTAGCGAGATTTGCTCCTTACTTATGCAAAGCATTTCCAGAAACAGCAGTAACAAAAGGAATAATTGAGTCCGAAGTTGTTCCGATTCCCAATATGAAAGCGGCCCTTGAAAGCCGTTATCAACGCAAGATCACAGGAAGTCTGTTCCTCAAGAAAGATAGCCATTTACCAATTTCCGGTTCCATAAAAGCTCGTGGCGGTGTATATGAAGTACTGACACACGCAGAAAAGCTTGCTATTGAAAATGGCTTATTAACCGAAAAGGATGACTACACCAAATTATTTTCTGACAGATTCAATCAATTTTTTAGTCGATACAGTATTGCAGTAGGTTCAACAGGTAACTTAGGTCTATCTATTGGTATTATGAGTGCTAAATTAGGTTTTAAAGTTAATGTTCATATGTCTAGCGATGCTCGCGAGTGGAAAAAACAGAAATTACGTTCAAACGGTGTAAATGTTATCGAATACCAACAAGACTATAGTGTTGCAGTTGAAAAAGGCCGTAAAGCTGCAGAATCTGATCCTAATTGTTTTTTTATCGATGATGAAAACTCAAAGATCTTATTTTTAGGGTATGCAGTAGCTGGTGAACGCCTTAAAAAACAATTTACTGAGATGAACATAAAGGTGGATAAACAACATCCATTATTTGTTTACCTTCCTTGCGGAGTGGGTGGTGGACCTGGAGGAGTTGCATTTGGATTAAAACTGACGTTTGGTGATGATGTACATTGCATTTTTGCTGAACCAACCCATTCACCTTGTATGTTTTTAGGTGTTTATACTGGATTACATGACCATATCTCTGTTCAAGATATTGGTATTGATAATGTCACCGCTGCTGACGGTTTGGCCGTAGGCAGACCTTCGGGATTTGTAGGTCGTGCAATGGAAAGATTAATTGATGGTTATTACACCATTAATGATCAAGAGATGTATGATTTACTCGGTTTATTAAATAAACAACAACAAATTCAATTAGAACCCTCAGCTTTAGCTGGAATGCTTGGTTCATTACATGTTGAAAACAATTCAATATATTTAGAAAGAATTAATGTTTCATCAGAAATTTTAACAAATGCGACTCACTTAGTTTGGGCAACTGGTGGTGGCATGGTTCCAAAGGAGGAAATGGGAAAATATCTTAGCCTTGCAAAAATATAAAAAAATGAATATTGATCTTATAAGCAATCAATTCCATGGTGATTTATTTTATTAAAATAATAACACCATGAAAGTTAATAATAAAGTGAAAGTAAAAATTAGCAGTTTTAGTTGATCATTTTGTTGACTTAAAACATCTTTACAACATAGTAACAATCGTTTTTTTAATTGTCCTACATATTGTCATATTATTGTCCTGAATAAAAAGGAAGTTATAGAATGAAGACACATAAAAAACCATTATTTACCTTAGTACAGAGCAGTGAATCAATACCGGAAACAAATACGTTAAGTTTTTTAGACTCTAAATTAAATTATCCTGATAGTATTAATGAAATTATTGCGTTGCGCATCAAAGAGCATAAATTACATCACGGTGAATACAAAGATAAGGAATTTAATTGTAAACACCTTAATGATAGCAATAAAGAATTTCGTTTTATATTTGGTGAAAACTTTGAGTCAGAGCACCATAAGAAACAAATTGGTATCTTAAAAGATGAATTAGCTTTAGCTAAAGAATCAAATAAAGTTAAACAATTACTTGGTAGCCGTTTAAAACAAATGGCAAAAATTTACCCTTGCGTTGAAATTGATCTAAATAATATCAATGTGATACCAACAAAAATTAAAGAACATCTTTTTGCCCCACCATTAATATTAACGGATGATAATGCCATTATGCTTTGGGATGATTAATCAGTTAATATTAATTTTTACGAAAAAATCTACAGCAGTTATGCTGTAGATTTTACTGATAACACTTTAGTAATCCAATTAATAAGTTTATACGTTCAACTTTTCTTTTTCATGTTTATTTTAAAATAAGCTGATAATTGTTTTAATAAAGGGATTCTATTTCAGTTAACGATTAAACGAATTTAACTCAACTGTTGAAAGCACTTTCACCATGACTGTTAATATCAAGACCTTCACGTTCATGTTCTTCGCTGACGCGTAAACCAACGCAAATATCCGCAATTTTATAAGCCATAAAAGCAACAACAGCAGTCCAAATGACACAGGTAATCACACTCATGAGTTGAATTCCAACTTGAGTAGTCATACCTATCCCATCGGCATAACCTACCCCACCTAATGATTTTGAAGCAAAAATACCCGTCAATAAGCAACCAACGATACCACACACACCATGCACACCAAATACATCACAAGTATCATCGATCTTTAAAATTCGTTTTAGTGATGAGACACCCCAAACACCAGCAAAACCACAGATAAAACCTATTAACATAGCACCAGCCACACCAACCAATCCGGCTGCCGGTGTGATTCCCACCAATCCAGCTACCACACCTGATGCTGCACCTAAACATGACGGTTTTCCTCGTAAAATCCATTCGGCAAACGACCAAGATAAAACTGCTGCGGCTGTTGCAGTGACAGTATTGATAAACGCTAATGCCGCAACTTCATCAGCATGAGTTGAAGATCCTGCATTAAAGCCAAACCAACCAATGTAAAGAATTGCAGCACCAAGATAAACATAAGGAAGATTAAATGGTTTTAATGGCTCACGATTAAAACCGATTCGATTCTTTAGTAGATAAGCACCCATTAAACCAGCCACTGCAGCATTAATATGAACAACTGTGCCACCGGCAAAATCTAATGCACCTTCTTCTCCTAAAATACCGTCTCCCCATACCATATGTGCCATTGGTATGTATGCAAATGTAAACCATAACACCATAAAGATTAATACAGCAGAAAAACGTATTCTTTCTGCGAAAGCACCAAGTATTAAGCAGCATGTAATACAAGCAAAAGATCCCTGAAATGCAACCCAAATTAATTCATAAATTGAACCAGAAACATCTTTTATATCAATGCCTGCTAACATCAAGTGTTCAAAATTACCAAAAAACCAGTTCCCCTCACCAAAAGTAAGCGTGTAGCCATAAAAAATCCATAAAACAGAAATAAGTGAAAAAGTAACTAAAACTTGTGAAAGCATCGATAACACGTTTTTTGAACGTAGTAAACCTCCATAAAATAATGCAATCCCAGGAATAGACATAAAAAATACTAATGTGGTACAAATCATCATAAAACCATTATCTGCGTTGTCCGCATGTTCCATAACATTATCTGCGAAAGCGCACGTTGGGAAGATAAAACATAATGGTAAAATACATTTCTTCAACATAATATTATCCTTAATTATGATTACAAAGCTGATTCATCCGTTTCACCGGTACGAATACGAACTACATGCTCAAGTGAAGTTACAAAAATTTTACCGTCACCAATTTTGCCAGTATAAGCAGCTTTAGAAATAGTACTAATAACTTCATCAAGTTCTTCATCATTGATGGCTAAATCTATTTTCACTTTAGGTAAAAAATTAACGTTGTATTCCGCTCCGCGATAGAGTTCTGCATGTCCTTTTTGTCGACCGAAACCTTTAACTTCAGTAACGGTCAATCCGGTAATCCCGATATTTGATAATGATTCTCTGACTTCTTCTAACTTGAAAGGTTTAATAATTACTGTGACTAATTTCATCAATTACTCCCCAAGAATATGGTATATGCATGAAATCATGCAAAGTCCGTGCCATAAAACCAACTTTAAGCTTTTACTTTACCTATCTAATAAAATTAATAAATAAATTACTTGGAATGGCCAATCTGATTTGTTTTCACCGTCATTATTTCGACTTACAACAAATTGTAAATTTTCTTTTATTTAAAACTCAATGCATAAAAATACTATTTAATTAATATGCTATTGAATTGAAATATTGTGCTATTTTTGGATGATGCAGTAAAAATGCTTATTAATTAACCGGAAATGTTGATCTGAACGTTATCAAAATTGCTGTAAACTGAGATGAGATTATCAGTCATACAATAAGCTTGTTGTGTGAATTGACTCACTTTAAAATTTTTATTAATGACAATAATAGAGATAATTTTTATTACGCACAAAAATAGTGCTTATGCTTCTATTTGGTGCTAATCCCGATAAAAGGATAGTAGGATTAAAAAGTTACCATTAATTTACGATATTCATCATAAGCAAAATGATCGGTCATACCGCTAATATAATCTTGTAATAATCGACAGCGATAATAAAATTCCCAATAGGCAAATTTAGGATCATTTTTCTCAATTGAATTTGTTGCCTGTAAATAAGCATCACAATGTTTAGCAGAGAGTTTATGATAAAGTCTAGTTTCGATAGGGTATTGCTGATGGTTGTTTTCCTTGACAAGTTTGAAAAATTCAAAAGTTGGCATATTTAACAACGGGCTGTAAATATCCAATAATCCACTAATGATGCGATAACCTTGTAATTCTATATTTTCTACTGATTCATGATTAAAAACATGTTCAACCCCCACACTTTTAAATATTTTTAATAATTGATATTCTGCCCCATGATCTTCTAATAATGCATAATTAAACGAACCATGATAAATATCTTCAATATTTTCAACAAAACGTTCAGCAGCATGAGAAACAAGTTTGCCAATGGTATTTACACGTAAATACATAAAAAATTGCCCAACAGCGATTGAGTTAAATTTCTTTTGCATAAGATTTGCGTATGGACGTTTTACTACTTTATCAAATAAATCACCATTTTTAACACTTCCCCAAGCTTTTTCTAAACAATGATAAAGTTGTTGAACCGTAAAGAGTTTTTTTTCAACTGCATCTTCAAGATCCGCAATACAGTAGGAGATATCATCGGCAGCTTCCATAATATAAGTCAGTGGATAACGATGAAAAGATTTAATTTCCAATTGTTCGGATAATTTTTTTATAAATGGCTCTTCAGATAAATAATAACCAGGTTTTTTCATTAAATAAGAAAACTCAGTTGGTATATCTTCTTTAGGCCAATAAGCGGGTTTGGTGTATTTTAAGATTGAGGCAACTTGTGAATAAGTAAGATTTAATTTTTGGATACTATGGACTAATCTTATGGCTTGAGCGTTACCTTCAAAGTTTGATAAGTCACGACGGATTTTGATTTTTAATTCTTTAATCGTGTCATCATCCAACTCTTGTGGTTGAAGTACGGAATATTTTGGTAGACAATCCATTCCTAACTGTTTAACAAACCAGTGATTTATTGCTTTTTCACCGAAATGTCCAAATGGAGGATTACCAATATCATGCATTAAGCAAGCCATTTCAACTAAACTTTCTATCGACGTAACAGCATTATCTAATCCAAAGGTTTTGAGTTTTTTTGATTCGCTTAGTCGTTGGATGATTTCTTTCACAATATATCGACCGACTTGTTGAACTTCCATTGAGTGAGTGAGACGAGTTCTGACTACTGAATTCCTTTCTAATGGAAATACTTGTGTTTTTTGTTGTAAACGTCTAATCGCAGCAGAATTGATTATCCGTCCACGATCACTTTCAAACTGGCGAACAATTGAATAGGGATCAGTTAAAATCTCGTTTGTTCTACGAGCATCACGCTGATAATTGATTTTTCTGGAAAAGTCTATCATATTCAATCCTTTGTTTTTAAGCTGCTACAACTGTTGTTTCGCCCATTCAATCGATGATTGATACTCTTGAGGTAAAAGCGTTCTTAAAAGCGATAAAGAATGTTTCAATTTATCCGATTGATTGTGAGTCAAATTTAGATGTCCAACTTTACGACCTTCTCTAACTTCTTTTTCATACCAATGTAAATGAACTAAATCAATAGACAACCAATTTAGGTTCAATTCTGTACCAACTAAATTGATCATAACCGAAGGTGCAAATACATTAGGTTGTGGAAGTGGTAATGCTAATATCGATCGCAAATGTAATTCAAATTGACTAATAGATGCACCATTTTGTGTCCAATGCCCACTATTATGTACCCTTGGTGCTAATTCATTGATAAATAAATTATCACCAATGACAAAGCATTCCATTGCCAATACACCAATATAATTAAGTTTATTCATAATGACTGTTAGCATTTTTTCTGCTTTAGCTTGTAATACTGGATATTGATTAGGGATTGCGACACTCACTTTTAAAATACCGTTTTGATGCAAATTGTTGGTCAGTGGATAAAAAGCGGTTTCACCATTTTTGTTACGCGCACCGACTAAAGAGATCTCTTTTTCAAACTTGATAGTCTGTTCTACAATCGCGTTGTGGTATATATCATTAGGTATAGTTATATTGTGATCATTAGTGATACGCCACTGCCCTCGACCGTCGTATCCTCCGGTTCGACGTTTGACAATTAATGATTTACCTAGCTCTGCAAATAACTTTTTCCAATTTTGAGGATCATCCAATAAAGACCATTTCGCCGTAGGCAAAGCTAGTTCATCAAATAGCTGTTTTTGAGTTAGACGGTCAGCAATAATCGGGAAAACATCTCGATTAATGAAATGAGAATGATTGGCCAGAATTTGAGTAAAAGGCGTGTCCGGCCAACGTTCAATTTCGGCAGTAATGATCGAATGCTGGTATGGGATAGTTGTTGGATCAACATCTGAACCAACAGGAAACACATGAACACCTAACGGTTCACCAGCTTGTTTTAACATTCGACCTAATTGTCCATTTCCTAAGACACAAACGGATTTAATCATCATTTTAAGCATCTACTCTTGGATCAGGATTATTTAATACTTCATCTGTTTGGCTTAATCGCCAAGTAGTTAAACGCTGATGAATCTCTTGATCGTGCAAAGCAAGAATTTGTGCTGCTAATAGCGCAGCATTGGCTGCTCCTGCTTTACCAATAGCTAGTGTTCCAACGGGTATACCTTTTGGCATCTGTACAATAGAATACAGGCTATCAATACCATTTAATGCGGCGCTTTGAACAGGAACGCCTAATATTGGTACTAAGGTTTTGGCCGCTAACATACCTGGCAAATGCGCCGCACCACCCGCTCCTGCAATAATGATATCAAAACCACGTTGTTTGGCTTCTTGGGCAAATTGAAATAATTTATCAGGTGTTCGATGAGCTGAAACGATTTCAACATGATAAGTGAGAGTTAAAGCATCAAGGATTTCAGCAGCATATCGCATGGTTGCCCAATCACTTTTAGAGCCCATTACAATGGCAATTTTAGGTTGAATATGCATATAAAATTATATGTGTATATAAAATATTATGTTGTAGAAGTATACACCAAATTTTAACTTATGGGGATAAGAATAAACAGGATTTGAAATATCTATATTAAAAAATTCAATCAGTTCACCTAAGAAAACACTTTTAGTTCCTAAGATTTAAGTATGTAAACGAAATATTTAAAATGGATCCGCCATCTATGATGGCGGAATGACAATAATTTATTGCTTTAGCGCAGCAATGATTTTTATTTCAACTAAGTAATCAGGATTCATTAAACCTGCCTGTACAGTACAACGTACCGGCGCAAATCCTTTAACAACCCACTCATCCCAAGCTTTATTCATCGCTTCAAAATCGCTTTTATTTTCTAAAAATATCGTCACATCTAAAATATGACTTTTATCACTGTTTATACTCGCTAAAATTTTATCGATTTCTTCAAGAGCACTCTTAGTCTGATGGTAAGCATCATTGATTAAATTATTTGGCACACTAGTGTAATAAATAACATTATTATGGATCACTGCTTCGGACCAACGATCTTGTGGATCAATTCGAATAATTGTCATCATAATTTCCTTGTTCAATGGATGGTTAGGATACTTTAATAAAATCCGCACGCAGTTTTTTAATTTCGTCACGTAATACGCCAGCTTTTTCAAACTCGAGATTTTGTGCTGCTTCGTACATCATTGCTTCGAGTTCTTTAACTCTTGCTTGTACTTCTTTGACAGACACATAATTATATGGTTTACTTGGCTCAAAAGCCTGTATTTTAGCTGTCGCTTTTTTAGTGCTCAATCCTGCATCCAATATATCTTTAATTTCTTTACGTACTGATTTTGGTGTTATACCATGATTTATATTAAAATTCTGCTGCTTTTTACGTCGACGAGCGGTTTCGTCAATCGTTTTCTGCATTGCTGGTGTAATTTTATCCGCATATAAAATCGCTTTACCATTCACATTACGTGCCGCACGGCCAACGGTTTGAATTAATGAACTTTCCGAGCGCAAAAAGCCTTCACGATCGGCATCTAAAATAGCCACAAGCGAAACCTCCGGTATATCTAGTCCTTCACGCAATAAATTAATGCCAACTAAAACATCAACTTTACCTAGCCTTAAGTCTCGAATTATTTCCATTCGTTCAACGGTATTAATGTCTGAGTGTAAATATTTAACATTCACATTATGTTCGGACAAATAATCCGTTAAGTTTTCTGACATTCGTTTAGTTAATGTCGTAACCAACACTCTCTCATCATTATTAATACGGAGTTTAATTTCCGACAAGAGATCGTCCACTTGTGTTGCAACTGGTCTAACTTCAATAATGGGATCCAATAAACCTGTTGGTCTAACTACTTGCTCAATGATTTCTCCCCCCGATTTTTCAATTTCATATTTTGCAGGTGTAGCCGATACGTATATCGTTTGTGGCATAATATTTTCAAATTCTGAAAACTTCAAAGGTCTATTGTCTAACGCAGATGGCAAACGAAATCCATATTCAACCAGATTCAGTTTACGTGATCGATCACCATTGTACATGGCACCTAGCTGTGGAATTGCTACATGCGATTCATCAATAAACAGTAGCCCATCTGCTGGTAAATAATCAAATAATGTTGCAGGTGGATCACCTGGATTACGCTGTGATAGAAAACGCGAATAATTTTCGATCCCCGAGCAATATCCCAGTTCTGTCATCATTTCAATATCAAAGAGTGTACGTTGCGTTAAACGTTGCTCTTCTAAAAGGCGTTTGTTATCGAGAAGTACCTTTTGACGCTCTTTTAGCTCCTGCTTAATTTGTGCTATCGCATTATCCATAATATTTCTTGGTGTAACATAGTGAGTTTTTGGATAAATGGTGATACGTGATACTTCACTCACTGCACTACCAGTTAGAGGATCGAACATCACAATACGATCAACTTCATCATCAAATAACTCAACGCGCACAGCAAGTTCATCAGAGTCTGCAGGGAAAATATCGATAACATCACCACGAACCCGGAACGTACCTCTACTAAACCCAATTTCATTGCGAGTATATTGCAGTTCTGCAAGGCGGGTTAGAATTGCTCGTTGATCGGTTATTGTACCTTTAGTTAAATGCAATATCATGGACATATAGGTCTCAGGTGCACCTAATCCATAAATAGCAGACACTGAGGCAACAATCACAACATCACGACGCTCAAGCAATGATTTGGTTGCTGATAAACGCATTTGCTCAATATGTTCATTTATCGATGCATCTTTTTCGATAAATGTATCGGTTGTTGGTACATATGATTCAGGCTGATAATAGTCATAATAAGAAACAAAATATTCAACAGCGTTTTCAGGAAAAAAAGCCTTCATTTCACCGTATAATTGAGCTGCCAATGTTTTATTCGGCGCAAGAATAATTGTAGGCCGATTGTGATGGGCAATAACGTTTGCCATAGTGAACGTTTTACCCGATCCAGTTACACCCAATAATGTTTGATGTGCAATTCCATCATCAAGGTTTTGATTAATCCTTTTTATTGCTTCTGGTTGATCACCAGCTGGTTTAAATTCGGAACACAATTTGAATTTTTTCATTACATCGTAACCTAATATTTTACCTATTAATAAAAATTATCCCCAAAAAGGCTTGACCTTTTAAAATCTTATATTTTTTGTTCAGTTAACCAAAACGCTTATCAGATTCGTTTAAAAATAACAGCTTGATTTAAGTTAACTTATTGATAAATAAAAAAAACATGAATCATGACTAACATGTAACCAAATCAACTTAAAACCTGATAGCTATTGGGTTCTGAGCTTTTTTCAATAAACTACTCACAGAGTTATCCACAGGCAACGGGGATAACTCTCTAAGTGTAATAGCTATAAACTTTTTTCTGATATTACGCAAAAAATCCATAATGAAAACACTTTTTTTTTTAAGTTTTTTTCTATTTTTAAATCTATTTTAATAGTTAAAAACTAATAACTAATTCAGTGTTTCAAATTTATATTGATAGCTATGATCAAAATTAGGCACAAATGTTAATCGATGAGTGATGCATTTTGGAGCATCTTCCACATGATGGGAAACAAATAACAGCTGTGTGTGCCCTTCTTTTATTAAGCGATCTACCCAACATTTTACTAATTCTCGATTAAGGTGATCTAATCCTTGTAAAGGTTCATCTAAAATAAGTAATGTTGGATGTTTAACTAATGCTCTAGCTATTAATATTAATCTTTGTTGTCCCCATGATAATGATTGAAAAGGCTTATCAGCATAATCATTAAGTTGAAGTAAATTAAGCCATTCATCAGCTAATTTCGACTGCTTGTCAGTAGCAACCTGATACATCCCAATTGAATCAAAATATCCAGAAATTAACACGGCTTTAACATTTGTACTTACACGATAATCAAGATGCAAACTGCCGCTTACATAACCAATATGTCGTTTAATATCCCAAATGGTTTCGCCTGAACCACGTTTGCAACCAAATAAGGTGAGATCATTACAATAACCTTGTGGATGATCACCTGTTATTAAGCTCAAAATTGTCGATTTACCTGCACCATTCGGACCGATAATTTGCCAATTCTCATTAGCTTTTACCTGCCAAGTTAATCCATTAATGATAACTTTTTCATCGTATTGAACATAAACATTATTAAAGTTTACTCGCTCTAATTGATCGGCTAACTGAATTGGTGGCTCGTCTGCTTCAGGTAACGGTAGATTGGGCAGGTTTTCTAAATCTGCTAGCTGCTTAACGATTTCATCATCTAATATGGATGCTTTAGGACCAAATTTCAATAGTTGACAATCAACAAGAAGCCCTATATTTTCAACAAAAGAAGGAATTTCATTAAATCTATTTAATACCAATACCATTGAAATGCCTTGTTCGGCTAATTCACTAAGTTTTTCTGCTAAATTTTCCCGCGATAAGGTATCTAATCCATCAAAGGGTTCATCCAAAATTATTAATTGAGGGTTTGACATTAACATTCGACAAATTAGTGTTTTACGTGTTTCACCTGTTGAAAGATATTTAAATCGCCGTGGTAGCAGATGGCTTATTCCGAACTGTTGTGCAAGCTGTTGACAGAGTTTTTCATCTTTTCTATTCTCTTGAATAATTTGTTGAGTGGTTAATCCAGTATCATTTTCACCTTCACTAAGCATATCAGTGTTATTACGCTGCCATTCCTCCTCAATTAACTTTTGTAACTTTTCAAACGAAATATAGGACACTGACTCAAATTGATTAATTACCGAACCTGATAATACTTTTTGCTCACCGGCAAGTGCTTTAGCCAATACAGACTTTCCACTACCATTACGACCAACAAAAGCAATGCTTTGACCTGGACTGATAGTAAGCAATTCAATAGTAAAAACTTTGTAATCATTAATTTTATAATGAACATTTTCAATGGTTAACATAATGACCTCGATTTACTAAACTAATGTGGCAACAATAATATGTTGAGGATGAATTGATATTGTTAGCCGTTTCCCTTTATATAAAGCATACTGCTTAACTTCATGGGTTACTTTGCTTGCATAAAGTTGTATACCTGATGGTAACAAGAATTTAATTTCAGTCCACTCACCGTCAGTTTTGATTGTTTCGACTTCAACTGATAAACAATTTTCATTAGCATCATTTAACTCAATTAAAGGGGCCTTGATTAACAAAAGTACTGTTTTATTCATACTTAACTTTAATCTTTCAATACTTTGTTGAGTGATATAACCTTTTAATTCTGTTTGGTTATCGCTTAATTTAACATCAACATACCCAGCAATATGGTTCGCTTCAATATGTTTAACATAACCATATAATTGATTTCGAGCACTGGTTTGTAATGATAATTTTGCAGTGGCCTTTAAAATATCATCTAGAGGTACATTATCATCATTTAATATGTTAAAGGCATTATGCTGTAATTGGGTTAAAAGATCGTAAAGCTGAATAAATCTCACTGCATAAGCACTTAATTTAGTACCACCACCATTTTTTCCTCCAGTTGCTGTTATTAAGAAAGGTTTGGCTGTTAGTTTATTAATTTCACTAATTGCATCCCAAGCCGTTTTATAACTCAGCCCAATTTGTTTGGCCGCTTGGCTTAATGAACCGGTTTGATCAATTGCTTTAAGTAAAGCAATGCGCCTTGGATCAATAAAAAGCTGTTGGTTCAAATTTAGTGTTAACAATATGTCAGGCGATAAGTTCATTTATATACCTTGATAAACTTTAAAAATAGCTTTATAAAAAAACAATTTAGGTATTGTAGACCCTTTTATCGCTTCCTACAAAATTTGCGAGAAACAATTCTTTTTTAATAAAGGAAATCAATAAATCAATTTGCTGATTTACAATTTTTTCTTTTTAATACATTAGTGATACAAAATCAGGTCTTTTCTAATTCATTTGTTGATTATCACTACGATCAATTACATCGATATGTTTTATTTTATATAACGAAATGTTACTATATTTTTTATTGTTATTTATAAAAAGAGTTTTATTAAATAATAAAAATAACAGGCATTTGCATCATAACCATGACGTACATTTTTAACCAAATAGGATAAATTCTTTTTAGGAATGAGGAATAGAATGAAAAAGCGCACTATATTTATGTTTGCCATAACGGCTTTGATACCAACTTTTACTACACAGGCTATTGAAAAAGTAACGGTATTTGCGGCATCTTCATTAACGAATGCGATGCTCGATATTGCTTCAGAATATAAAATCAGTCATAAAAATGTGGATGTTGTTTTTTCGTTTGCCTCATCTTCGGTTTTGGCAAAACAAATTCAACAAGGTGCCCCTGCTGATATCTTTATGTCAGCTGATCAAAAATGGATGAGCTATCTTATTGAAAAAAAACTAGTCAAAGATAAAGAGGATTTAATAAAAAATAAGTTAGTTTTAATTGCACCTGCGCAATCAAAATTAAAGAAAGTTGAAATTGATATGCGTACCAATTGGAATGAGATTCTTCCTAAAGGAGAAAGGTTATCAATAGGTGATCCCGATCATGTACCAGTAGGGCTTTATGCTAAAGAATCACTAATTCATTTAGGCGTATTTGATAAACTCACACCACAATTTGTCCCTGCGAGTAATGTGCGCGATGCATTAATGCTAGTTGAACGTAATGAAGCCGCATTAGGTATTGTTTACGCTACTGATGCAAAAGTAAGCAATAAAGTAAAAATTGTAGGAGTCTTTCCTGCCGAAACATTTGCATCTATTGAGTATCCCATTACTTTATTAAAACCTGAAGCAAACGATTTTTATCAATATTTAAAATCTCCATATGCTAAAATGATTTACGAAAAATATGGATTTGTAACAAAATAGTAACGAATTAATATGATATTGACCTTATATGAATGGCAAACATTGCTACTTAGTCTAAAAATAGCTGGAGCAGCAATTTTGTTTAGTTTGCCCATTGGTATTTTGACCGCTTGGATCCTAGCGAGATGTCAATTTTATGGCAAATCCTTACTCGATAGCATTGTACATCTACCTTTAGTGCTACCACCAGTAGTACTTGGTTATTTATTGTTATTGACGATGGGACGCAACGGTGTAATCGGTGGCTGGTTAATTCATTATTTGGGTATTAGCTTTAGTTTTAACTGGCAAGGTGCAGCATTAGCTTCTGCTACGGTGGCCTTTCCACTACTGGTTCGCTCAATTCGTTTAGCGATAGAATCGATTGATACACGTTTGGAAAATGTAGCACGAACATTAGGTGCAAATCGTTTAAGAGTATTTATGACAATCACACTACCTTTGGCATTTCCTGGTATTTTAATGGGCACAGTGCTCGGTTTTGCGCGTTGTCTTGGCGAATTTGGCGCTACTATTACCTTTGTCTCGAATATTCAAGGTGAAACAAGAACCCTACCCCTTGCGATGTATACATTATTACAAATGCCTAATGGAGAAAATGCCACTTTAAGGCTATGCATCATTTCAATTACACTATCATTGGTTGCTCTATTTTTATCAGAAGTTTTAAACCGCTGGCATAAACGGAAATTATTAGGCAATTAATGATGATTAAAATAGATGTTGTTAAACAATTGCCTACTTTTTCCTTTGAATTTGAGCAATCAATTCCTTGTCAAGGTGTTACAGCCATTTTAGGTGTTTCTGGTGCAGGAAAATCAACGCTGATTAACTTAATAAATGGTTTGATTAAACCAGATAAAGGTAAAATTTCACTTAATGATGTAAAATTAGTTGATACCAATCAAAATATTTTTATTCCCCCAGAACAAAGGAATATTGGTACCGTTTTTCAAGATGCTTTACTTTTTCCTCACTTAAGAGTGATAAAGAATCTAACTTACGGTACAAAGAATATTGATCGACAGAGATTTAACGGAATCATTGATGTGCTTAACATTCACCACTTATTAAAACGTTACCCTGCAATGTTATCTGGTGGTGAAAAACAGCGCGTGGCAATTGGTCGAGCATTATTAACCAATCCTGAATTATTATTAATGGATGAGCCACTATCAGCATTAGATATGCCACGAAAAAAAGAGCTATTAATTTATATTGATACATTAGTTAGTGAGTTAAAAGTGCCTATTATTTATGTCACTCATAACATTAATGAAGTTAAGCGTATAGCAAACAATGTGGTTATTTTAGAACAAGGAAAGTTACTGAGTTATGGAGACACTAACAATATATTACAGTGTGATTATTTAAAAGAATGGTTATAAAGTTGTAATGCATCACAATTACTATCTTGTTTAATATAAGACACACCATGATGCCAAGCACCTAAAACTAATCTGCTAACGGGCTGACCATTAACTAAAAATTGATGTATTGCTGGCTTATGTGTATGACCATGTACCATAGTACTGACATTATATTTGATCATCATCTTTTCAACAGTTTGTTGATTAACATCCATAATACTTTCTGACTTAATTCTATTATGTAAACAACTCTTTTGTCGCAATTTGCTAGCAATCTTTAAACGAATAAATAGAGGAAGCATCAAAAAAACTTTTTGTAACCACTTCTTATGCATGATGTTACGAAATTTTTGGTACTGAGGATCATCTGTGCATAGCAAATCACCATGTAAAAAGAGGATTTTACTCTCTCCAGTAGGTAAACAGTTAATATCCGGTAGAATTGTCATATTACATAACTTTGCATATTTTTTACCTAATAAGAAATCACGGTTACCATGAACAAAATAGATTCTTATTTGCCGTTCCGTGAGTGATCGCAACGCAAGGGCAATTTTTTGATGTAATTTTGAATTAACATCATCACCTATCCAGT
Organism: Gilliamella sp. B2887; assembly: GCF_026537015.1. Taxonomy (NCBI): domain Bacteria; kingdom Pseudomonadati; phylum Pseudomonadota; class Gammaproteobacteria; order Orbales; family Orbaceae; genus Gilliamella; species Gilliamella sp. B2887. The sequence continues at coordinate 116,963 of NZ_JAFNMX010000004.1, forward strand.
AATCAAATAAATCACCCAAAATATAGAGTTCACAGCAATCAGGTAAGCTCTCTAAGAAAGATAAAAAGCCTGCGGTTATATCAAAATAACCCTGAACAGGCTCATTATCAGTTAGATGAATATCTGCAATAAAATAACGATTTGGATTATTCAACCGTTACACTCATAATGATTACATCTTCAACAGGCACATCTGAATGCATACCACTACGTCCTGTTTTTACTCCTTTAATTTTATCAACTACGTCCATACCATCAACGACTTGAGCAAAAACACAATAACCATATCCATTAATGTCAGATGAACGATAATTCAAATAATCATTATCAACAACATTAATAAAAAATTGTGCAGTAGCGGAATGAGGATCGGATGTACGAGCCATGGCCAATGTTCCACGATTATTTTTTAAATTATTATCCGCTTCATTTTTGATCGGTGTTTTGGTTTTTTTCTGCTTCATACCAGGCTCAAAACCACCGCCTTGAATCATAAAATTATTAATAACACGATGGAAGATTGTATTGTTGTAGAAACCTTCTTGGCAATATTCAACAAAATTTTTAACTGTTTGTGGCGCTTTTTCTTCAAAAGTCTCAATTTTTATATCACCTAAAGTAGTGTGAAATATAATCATAAACGGTTCCTTATTATTTTCATTTTTTAATTTAAATTTACATATCCAAAATTAAGAGAATGTTTCTCTATTTACTTGCCAAATTTTTCACATGCTTCTAGCGTATTACTCATTAGCATTGCTACAGTCATGGGACCAACGCCACCAGGAACTGGACTTATCCAACCGGCGCGCTCAACTGCGGTTTCAAATTCAACATCCCCTACTAGTTTACCATCAGGTAATCGATTAATACCAACATCAATCACAATTGCACCTGGTTTAATCCATTCACCTTTAACATAATTAGCAATACCAACTCCGGCAACAACAATATCAGCATTACTAACATGTTTAGCTAAATCTACGGTACGACTATGAGTTATAGTTGTAGTGCAACCTAATAATAGAAGCTCTAGGGCCATAGGGCGACCAACAATACTTGAAGCTCCTACAACGGTGGCATTTAATCCAGATAAATTAATGCCTGTTGACTCTAACATTTTAATCACTCCATAAGGAGTACATGGACGTAACAGCGGATCTCGTTGTAATAAATGACCAATATTGTATGGATGAAAACCATCAACATCTTTACTAGGATGTATACGCTCAAGGACTTTAGTTTTATCAATATTATCCGGTAAAGGGAGCTGGACTAAAATACCATGTACATCGGCACGTTGATTAAGTTCATCGATAAGAGTTAATAACTCTTCTGTTGATGAAGTGGGAAAATCATAAGAAAAAGAAGCAAATCCTACATCATCACAGGCTTTTTGCTTATTTCTAACATAAATTTTTGAAGCTGGGTCTGAGCCTACCTGCACGACAGCAAGTCCTGGAACAGATAAACCATTTTCAATTCGTTGTTTTACCTTACTAGCAATATCATCTCTGATTTGCTTGGCTAATAATTTTCCATCAATAATATTGGCTGTCATAAACTTCTGCATCTTCAACTGGGTTGATAATAGAAAAGTATTTTCGCAAAAGTTTTTATTAATGTCTATTCACTTATAGGTTGATTGATTAAGTTGAGTTAATATTAGCTGATATTGGTCATCAATATCAGTGATAACGGAACAAATATGAGCATCGAAAGCTTTTAGTTTAGGTTTCTGATCTTTCCATTCATTTTTCGAGATTTGTTTTATTGCGCCATAATTTTTGAAAAAATCAAAGTTGATGATGCTACCCCCTACTACGTTATAAAAAATACGCTTACCGATCGCTTCACCATCTTTTTTTAAATTATTAAAATCTTGGTAATAAAATTGAGTATTGCCACTTTCAGTCATTATAGATTTGTGAAGTAATTTAACTAATCTCTTATATAATTTACTTAATTCATCATGCAATTCATTATCATTGCCTAATTTATTTTTTATGGCTTTTTCAAATGTTATTTTAACTTCGGTTAAAATACTCAAAGCTTCCTGTTCCAATTTTGGTAATTGCTGTCGTAAATTTGCCTGGAATTTTTGTGTTTGTTTTTCTAATGATGGTTGGAGTATAAGATTTTTTTCATTAAATATAACTTCACCGTTAGGTTTAATCATTAAATCATTTTTTTTATCGAAAATATGCACATTTTCTCTAGTTACTATGATGTTATAACTTGGCTTGACCGGACACTCTTTTTGGGCAGCAAACAATGTAGTGGGAAAAATGATGACCATCAATAATAATTTCTTTAACATATCTATATCCAGCTTTTTTCATTAGAGTAAATTATAACGATTAAATTTTAATTAATATAATAAAAATATCTTTGTGATGTCATTTAACTTTATCTCAAAGTTATTGGAGAGGTTTTTAAACATAAATGGCAATAAAATAGCTAATGAAAAATACAGTTCATTTTCAAAATGGTTCAAATGATTTCTTTAAGGTCTTTTTATCTTTCTTCATTTATAAAGTTGTTTTTTCACTCTATGCTTAGATAGCATTGCAATGTATCTTGCCAAAACTCTATGACAGTGTTAATGAATAAAGTTCCAAACAAATATCTTATATATATTGAAACGTATAGTTAACCTGAAACTTTTTTACAACAATTAAAAAATTTATTTTAGTTTTCTTTCTTTTCCTCTCATTTCATTAATTTTATTTTAACTATTCCAGTTTACAATTGTCTTTCACTTTTATGACTGTATCATTATGGTTTATATGAAAAATCAAGAAAAAGATGTAAAAAACTTTAGGTTTTCTGAATATTAGAATAAATTAACTCAATACTTACTAAGAGAAAATAGATAAATACATTAAAATTATTTTATTTCACAATGATCTTGATGGTTAATTGATAGCATCAATAGATATAATTTATTAAAGAAACTACGTATATTTGCTTTTCTTCTTAAAAAGTAATGTATAGTATATACATTCATAAAATAATTTATCAGAGGTGAAAAATGTATACTGTAATTTTTGGTCGCGAAGGTTGTCCATATTGTGTACGAGCTAAAGAATTAGCCGAAAAACTGTCTAAAGAGCGTGATGACTTTTCTTACCGTTATGTAGATATTAATGTTGAAGGCATTACGAAAGAAGATCTATCTAGAAGTGTTGGCAAACCAGTAGAAACCGTTCCACAAATCTTTATCGATGAAAAGCCGATTGGTGGTTGTACAGATTTTGAAGCTTATGCTAAAGAGCATTTAGGACTTTTCAGAGAATAATCGAAACTCGATTTTCGAGAATAATTTAGCCACCATTAGGTGGCTTTTTCTTTTTAACGACCTGGCAGTTTTTGCCATGTCACTTCATTACGTAAATAAGTTGGATCAGCATTTTCAACACTAACCCACTCATTTTGCTGCCACTTCTTTTCGGCTATGACTATCAAATCCTGAGCATGTGGTAACACAATATCGCTTGAGTGAATATTTTCTAGCATATTTGGATAAGTTTGCCATCCAGTACCAGCACTATAACAATTATTACAAAAATCTTTAACTTTCTCTATAACATGTTCTGGAGTAATGACACACTCAGGAATAGTTGCTTGCCAATGATCATTATCGTATTGATATTGACCTAAATAGACTTCATTCATTCTGGCATCTATCGCAGCAATAACATTCGTTACCTGCTTAGTACGATATACCCCCTGAGCTAAAGTCATCAAAGTTGAAACCCCTATCATAGGTTTATCAATACCAAGTGCTAATCCCTGTGCTATTCCTATACCTATTCTAACCCCAGTAAAACTACCAGGACCAGCACCAAAGGCTACCGCATCTACCTGAGAAAGTGAACAATCTGATTGTTTTAAAAGGTTATCAATCATAGGTAAAATCTGCTTAGTATGATTTCGAGCAGATATTTTAAAATCGTATGTGATTTCATTACAATAGAGTAATGCAACAGAGCAAGCCTCTGTTGTAGTATCAATGGCTAAAATAGTACTCATTTTTTTCCCAAAATAATTTATTTTTGTAATTCACTTTTAGCTAATAAAAAATTTATTACCTTATTTACATCGCGTGTTCTTGGCGAAGGAGGCAAACTATTAATAAATGTTGCACCATAAGATCGCATCACTAATCGATTATCGCAAATTATAATTGCACCTCTGTCGTTATGATGACGTATCAAACGTCCGACACCTTGTTTTAGGGTAATAACGGCTTCAGGTAGTTGTACGTCATTAAATGCATCACCACCTTGCATTTGACAATCTTCCATACGGGCTTTCATTAGAGGATCATCCGGTGACGTAAAAGGTAACTTATCTATAATAACACAAGATAAGGTATCTCCCCTAACATCAATCCCTTCCCAAAAGCTACTGGTTGCAATCAGTAATGCATTGCCTTTTAGGATAAATTGATCCAACAATTTAACTTTACTGGTTTCGCCTTGAACCAACACCGGCAAAGAAGTTAATTCTCGAAATTGTTTGGCTAATGCGTTCATCATTGCATAAGAAGTGCATAAAAAGAAGCAACGTCCTTTATTCGCTTCTATAACTGGTAATAAAATATCGATTAATGTCTTTGCATTACCTTGTTCATTGGGTGAGGGAATATAACGTGGTACACACATAATAGTTTGATTTACATAATCAAATGGGCTTTCAAGTATTAATGATTCTACGTTATCTAAACCTAGACGTTTAGTAAAATAGTCTAATCGATTATCAACAGATAACGTTGCAGAAGTAAATATCCAACTTCCATTACGTTCAGTAATTAATTGAGTAAACTTATCTGCCACCGATAAAGGAGTTAAAGCAAAAATAAAATAGTGATTAGTACTTTCATACCAATAACTAAAACCCGTTACATTTGTCTTTTGTAATCGATTTAAAAGAGTAATATATTGATTTATTCTTTCAAAACAGTTATCCAATGTTGACGATCGCCCAACGGCTAATAACACAACTTCACGACAAAAAGTTAAAGCATCAACCAGATAAGATAACTCATTTTTAACTGTTTCTTGATTGAATAAAAAACGTAAGTTGCCTTTAGGTGATTGTTGGCTAATTAATAGTCGTAAATCTTGCGTACATTTTTGAAGTTTATCAGCGCATTGCTGTAATTGCACCATATCTTTTACTTCTGTGCGATAAGTTAGATTTATTTCATTAGCCAGTTCGAACAGTTGACGGCTAGTTAACTGTTGACCAAAGTACTGACAAGCTAGATCGGGTAGTTGATGCGCTTCATCAAAAATCATAACATCTGCTTTAGGGATAAGCTCCCCAAAACCAGTATCTTTTACCACTACATCAGCCAAAAATAGATGATGATTTACCACCACTACATCCGCATTTAAGGCACGTTTACGAGCTTTGACAACATAACAATCATTGTAATGTTCGCAATCACTGCCTAAACAATTGTCGTTGGTACTGGTTAACATTGACCAAATCGGGTTTTCTTCGGTAACAGTAGTACATTTACTTATATCACCATCTTCAGTCTTTATTGACCAATTTTTAACTCGAACAAGATCGACGCGTAAGTCTTTATCAAGATCGCCTGCACCTGCATATTGATGATACAACCGTTCTAGACAAAGGTAATTTGCTCGCCCCTTAAGAAGTGATATTTTACCTGTGTAATTAAGTGCTTTTTTTATAATGGGTAGATCTTTACTGAAAAGTTGTTCTTGTAAATTTTTTGATCCTGTTGAAAGAATTGTTTTTTTCTCACTACGCAAAGCGGGTACTAAATAAGCAAATGTTTTGCCTGTTCCAGTTCCAGCTTCAACAACAAGCGAATGGTTATTTTTTATCGATTCAGAAACTTTGATTGCCATATTGCGCTGAGGCTCTCGTGCTACAAATCCATCAATAGCTTTAGCCAGCAAACCGCTTTCTGAAAAATCATCAATCACTTAAAATACACCTAATATAAAGATAAGTTCAATACACAAAAAAATAGATTAAAGGAATAATACAATGTTATGAAAATATCATGATTTCATATCAAAAGGGATGAGTTTATTGTAATGGAATTGAACGATTAAAAACTTAATTTACGAATATACTATAACAGTAATCAAGTAAAAAAGATATACGCGATTATTTACAAATACCAAATATGACATTTATGATATAAGTTATATCATAATATCATCAATTAATCATCAAGTTAATCAACAAACGATCATTAAATAGCTAAATTCACTCTTCTGACTTTAAATACGATTCTTTAAACTCAATAAGTTTAACGGTAAAGCAAAAAACTTTTTAATCAATTATTGAATGAATTTGGTTTTTAAATAAATACAATAATGCTTTATTCCTAACAAATAGTTTTTTTGTTTAAACATCAATCGAGAATAAGCGCGTATTGACGAAGTTTTTTTTCGGTTATACAAAGGCAATGGAGATTGCCTCCAAGGAGATCTATCCAAATAAAAATCAAATAATTTCGAACGGTAAGGCTGATGCCAAGGTTTATTTTTGGTAATATAATGAATTAAAATGGTATTTTCTGAAACATTGGAGTCCTCATTACCATTTATCGAGAGGGCTAAAAGAGTATTATATTGTTTTTCTAAGATGATTCTTTTTCGACCAATAACAATATTTAATACATCCTGATCAGGATATTGATATGTCTCACCATTATTCAATAAGGTTAATGTTTTGGTTGTGATATTTTCCTGACACCATTGCGGTATATTTATCAACATCACTCCAGAATTAAAATATGTTCCCTTAACGATATCATATTTGCTACATTGAGATTCTTGCATGTATTTTACATCGGCCACAGCGGCAACAATTGCATCATCTAAATCGATTTCATTTATAAAATTAAGACTGTTAATACATAAGGTATCACTATCAATATAAAGTAGTTTTTCTGTAATATCTTTTAAGATCTCTGGCGCAATTAATCGCATGCAAGCCGCAATAGGAAACTGTTTAGTATTTTTTTGATCAACATTAAACTGATCATTAATGATATATTCAGTTATTGAACTATTATCAGATTTGATTTTAGCGATATTTTCCCTATTAATTTTTGATAAGTTATGGGTAAACAGATGAAAATGAAGCTGATGTTTTTTATTATTTTCAATTACAGAAATTATATCCACACCAGCCGACAAAGCATAATTATCATCAAAACATAATAGAATATGCAATACATTTTGTTTACATGCAAAACTACATGATAATAATTCGTTTTTTTTAGTAATAAAGTTATCAACTTCAATCACAAAGTTCTTCCTTAACGTTTTTTAGTGGTTTTATGTTTTAAGTAAAGCAAATAATATTTAACCGCGGCTAAATACTTATGTTGACTAGCAAGTAATTTTGCATATCTTCTTGTTGTTGATGGGGCATTTTCATTGGCGAGTAACAATTTATCGTTCGCCCAAGGTGATGAAGCTATATAGGATTGATAAAGTGATGTAATGTAGAGTTGATACCAAGGTTTATTACCTGTTACATAATGAATAATAACCGTATTGGCTTCAATCAGATTATCTTCGTTACCTCCAACAGTAAGTGAGGTAATATTGTTAAAATGTTTGGGTAAAAATACTGTTTTACCTTGCATTAAGATGTTGAGAACATCTTGATCAGCAAATTTATAAACTTTACCACTATTTATCATGTCAAAAGCTTTTTTGGTTAGGTTATTTTCAACCCACATATCCGTATTAATATACATCATACCTGCATTAAAATAATCTCCATAAGGAATATCGCAAGCTGTACATTGTTTTTCTTGTGTTTTGCCAATATCAGCTACAACAGCTGAAAACTTATTTGTTAAATCAATGGAAACAAGTTCATCGAGGTTATTAATACATAGTACATCACAATCAAGATATAAAACACGAGAAGTCACTTTATTCAAGATCTGTGGAACAACAAATCTAAGACACGTCGAGGCAGAAACATGTAAAACTAGTGTATCAGGATTTATTGAAAATTCATTGCTAATTTCATAACAAAGTATTGAAGTATTTTCTTTATTTAATTGATTAAATCGCAAGATTTTTTCATTTGATACATTATTGGCAAACAAATGAAAAACCAGATTTTTATTTGGATTATTTAATATCACTGAGGACATTGTGATACCTGCGGGCATTGCATAATTATCATCAAAACAAAGTGCAACGTGTAAGGTATCTAAAGAGGTCAGAGAATTATTAAATAATGTTGTAGTCTTACTGATAAAGAGATTTTCTGCTAACATGTTAAAGTCATACCGAGAATTTAGAATTTGATTTATTGTAGCATAACCAATTATTATGAAAAAATTAACTATCAATTTTATATTTGTATAACTATTTTGTAATACATAAATAGCTATGCTATATTTGAAATATTGTATTAATGAGTATTTGAAATGAATAATAGTTTTATTAATATTGTATATTGTACTGATTCAAACTATCTTGAACATGTTGGGGTATCTATAACCTCAATCCTACTTAATAATAAGCGCCATAATATTCATTTTCATGTTTTTTTGTATGATGTTTCAGAAGAAGAGAAAAACAAATTACAGGAAATCAGCAGTTCGATTACTCTTTATTCAGTTTCTATTGATGAGTTAAATAAATACTTCGATGTACAAAACGATAAAATAAAACATATCAATCGTTCAATGTATATTCGTTTATCCGTACCAAGATTATTGCCTAAATATGTTGATAAATTTATTTATTTAGACGCAGATATTTTATGCTTTGGTGATATTTCTTCAATTTTGAATGTTAATATTGATTCCGTGGTATGTGCTGTAACAGCCGACTCTTTAGATGCTGATAATATGTTACAAAATAAAAAACGTTTAAATCTAGCATCTGAGAAATATTTTAATTCCGGTTTTTTATACATAAATATCCAGAATTGGAAAAAATTTGATACCGAAAATAAAGCGAATCAAATATTACTATCACCTCAAAATTATCACTTATTATATCCTGATCAGGATGCGTTAAACATTGTTTTACAAAATCAAGTTTCTTATATTGATGTGAAATGGAATTATTTATTTACTTGGATAAATAATCAAGAAAAAGAAACTTTTTTTGATAATAAGAAAAGATTACCTTGTTTTATTCACTTTACTGGTGCAAGAAAGATTTGGTATCAAGAGCATAAAGGTCTAGCGCAAAATCTTTACTGCTTTTATAGGCATTTTACACCTTGGAGTAACTGTAGGTTAAAAAGTTATAAATCGAAAATGCGAGTCAATGATTATCGGATTTATGCAAAATCTCATCTTAAAGATAAAAATTTGATGAGTAGCTTAAAGTATTATTTGCTTTATTTTCTCTACAAATTGAAAGGTAAATAGTTTTTTTCTAGATACATTTTTTTATCGATTCTACTAATTTTTCTGTTTCAATTGATTTAATGCTATTAGCAATAAAAACGATCTGCTTACCATTTACATCATTTGGAGCCCATAAATCCTTATTAATTTGCGCATCAAGGTTAGGCTTGTTTTTCTTTATATATTTTCCATCAAGGAATAAATCTTGTATTCGATATTTATAATTACTGAATTGTCTGCTATAGATAGCTTTCAAATTATTTGTATTTGGAGCTAAAGGTTCCATATATATAGAAATACACTTTGTTGAAAATGCAGAAGCTATATGAACAACTGACGTATCAACACTAATCACTAATTCTGCAGTTTTAATTAAAGGAATCACATCCATAATTGTTGTAGAATTGAATTTAATTGTATTGGGCAATAACAATTTTTCAAAGTTGTTACCCTTTCCGATAAGCACTATCTTATAATCAAGATAATTACTTTTAAATAAATCACATATTCCTTGCAGTTGAGAATTTGATAAACAACGATATTCGGAACCACCATAAGGATTAATGACAATTAATTTGCTGGAACCAACATAACGATTTACAAAATCACTAATGTATTGACTTTTAGAAGGATTGATATAAATTTCATAATCAAATAAATGGTATTTAATATTAAGACTGTCTAAATAATATTTTAATTGATTTGTTACATGATCATTGATTTTATAATAAGGTAACGAGATATTGAACGATTTGATATTACTTTTATTATAACCCAATAATATATCTGTTTTAATTAAACAGCAAAAAAATAAGTGCTTTAAGTCTAATCTTCGGTGAAACCTTGCATCTATCGCTAAATCAAATTTTTGTTTTCTTATCATTCTAATTGATTTTATCAAATCAATTAGCTTTTTATCATAATATAAAAAACAACCAGCAATATTGGGATTTCCATCAAGAATATCTAAGCTACTTTTTCTAGAAGAAACATAAACTTCATATCCAGCGTTGGACAAATAACGAATAAATGGTGTAGTAACAATCATATCACCAATACCATCATTTCTTATAACAAGAACTCTTTTTATTGTATTGTCATTGATTATTTTTTTTCGTTTTTTCAAAAACAAGACAATAACTGAAATAAATTTTATATAAATCAGATATTTGATTTTTTTAGTCACCAGATTACGTTTCCAATTCAAATTTTGTATTTTTCTTTTCATTTTTATGAAATAAATTCCTTTTTTCAGTGAGTATTCTTATTATTTGTTAAGCTCTTTATTCAATTGTTTTAAAATAATATTAACATCAAGGTTTGATATTAAATCGCCAAGCCCTGTTTTTACGTTTTCATTTGTAAAAATTTGAATTGCATTAGCATAATTTGGTCCCCACACCATATTATTTATAAACTTGCTATCAATAATTCTATTATTGTATATACAAATCATTTTTTTATCATACGTTGATGCTACATGGACAATTGAGGTATCAACGGTAATAACAAAGTCTGAATATTTAACCAATGCCACCGTATTAAAAAAACAAGACATTTGGTTGATAATAATATTTTGAGGAACTTTTATTCGAGAAATTTTATCTGATTCACCCACTACAATTGTTATATAGTTCTCTAATTGTGCTAAAAAAGATAAAATTATTTCAATTTGGGAATTCGAAAAACTTCTTGCAGTATTGGATCCAAAAGGGTTAAAAATAATGATTTTCTTCCCTAATGTGAAAAGTGGGTTTAAATAATCTTTTACTTCTTGTTCAATATTGGCTGGAATATTAAGATGGTATTTAATGCTATCGGTTTTAATATTTATCAATTCAAGCACTTTCTGACTCCGCATGGTTATGTGCGAAGTATATTCATGATAATCGATAGAAGAATCGTACAATTTATATTTCTCTTGATTAAACCCTATTGTATGTAATGGATTGATGAGTTTGATTATTTGAGAACGCCTAACGCTATTTGGCCCCTTATCTACAAGATCAACAACAACATCAATTTTAATATTATCGAGCTGTTCTTTTATCTTTGTGATGTTCTTATTCCTATCATAAAATAGGATACCATCAACAGTTATGAATTCATCAAATAAAAATGCAATTCTTTTCTCTACTACAACATAAACTTTAAAACTATTTTTTCTCAGAGACTCAATTAAATAAGATGTAACGATTGCATCACCAATACCTTGATCATTCATAAGAATAGCAACGCTAGAGTAATGCTCAAGTGTTAATAAAGATCGTTCTTTTTTTTTTCGGTTCAATAAGTATAGTTTAATTGCTGACTTTAATGGTTTTATCTTTAAATTTCTTTGTCTATTTAAATATTTAATACAACCCATTAACTTATTTATCATATTTCCTTTAATATCCTATAGTGCATAAATATTATTCATAAATAAAATATTATATATTAATCTGCTAAGTTACTTTTATATAATTTTGAATATAAGCCATTTTGGGATAATAATTCATGATGATTTCCTTGTTCAATAATTTCACCACTATCTATAACAAGAATTTTATCAGCTTTTTCAATAGTCGATAGTCGATGTGCTATAACAATTGAAGTTCGTCCTTTTTGCAATTCATTCAACGCTTCTTGAATTGCATTTTCAGACTCTGAATCTAATGCGGACGTAGCTTCATCCAAAATTAAAATTGGGTTATCACGCAATAAAGCTCTGGCTATGGCAATACGTTGACGTTGTCCTCCAGATAATAATACTCCATTTTCTCCAACAATTGTGTCAAATCCCTTTTCCAGTGCTTGTATAAAATCGTAGGCATAAGCTTTTTTAGCTGCTTCTTCAATCTGACTTTGTGAATACTCACCTATTCGCCCATAAGCAATATTATTGGCTATGGTATCATTGAATAAATGAACATTTTGAGAAACCAAACCAATTTGGTCTCGTAAACTGTATAAAGTTAAATCTTGTATATTATGGTTATCAATTAAGATCTCACCTTCACTTATATCATAAAAACGAGTAAGTAAACTTGCTATAGTGGTTTTGCCTGAACCTGAACGACCGACAAAGGCAATGGTTTTACCATGTTTTATTGTAAAATTGATATCTTTTAAAGCAGGTTTTTGTCGTGTTTCATAAGTAAAAGAAACATGTTTAAATTCTATATTACCTTTTGAACGTTCGATATTTATTTTGCCGCTATCTTTCTCAATAGGCTGGTCAAATATCGCAAATAAAGTCTGGCAAGCAGCCATCCCTTTTTGAAAGTCAGCATTGACACTTGTTAAACTTTTGATTGGTTGCATTAAAGCCACCAGAGAAGAAAACACAACGGTAAATTGTCCTGGGGTAATATTTAACTCTGGATTACTCGCCATTAATAACACAAAAGCAATGGCAAATGATATAATTAATTGAACAATTGGCGTAGATAAAGCAGAAATGGAAACTAATCGCATAGTATCCCTTCTAAATTTATTACTTACTTTTTCAAAATTAGTCGATTCTTCATCTTGAGCACCAAAAAGAATGATTTCTCTATGACCTTTTAGCATTTGTTCAACAGACATAGTGACATTACCCATTGAGTTCTGCATGTTTTTAGCCATTTTACGAAACTTTATTGATACAAATGTGATGAGTCCAATAACCACAGGCGTAATAAAAATTAATGATAGAGATAATTGCCAACTATTACTAAACATTGTATAGAATAATCCACAAATAAATGCAAATTCACGCACTATAGTAATCAAAGCATCAGAAGATGAAGAGGCAACTTGATCGGTATCATACGTTATACGCGATAATAACCGCCCAGCAGAATTTTTATCATAAAAACTCACTGGAGAATCAACAAAATGATTGAAAAGGCGTTGACGAATTTTAAGTACAATTTTGGATGATATTAAGGATAAAAAATAGGCATAACCGTAATTGGCTGCACCTCGAAGAAAAACTAGACCAAAAATATAAAATGGTGCCATAAATAAAAAGGTTTGATCATTTTCGACAAAACCTTTATCAAGTAAAGGTTGCAATATTGCAATAAGTGAAGTATCTGCAAATGCACTTAAAATTAATAATATTATTGAAAAAAAGAGCAAAATTTTATGCTTGGCAATATAGGGCCATAGCTTAGAAAACGTATGTAATGTTGAAAAATCTCGATCAATATCATTATTCATCGTTGAGCTATTGTATTTCATAATATAATTTTAATTAAGAGTTAAATTGTAGTTGATACATTGAAGCATAAATGCCATCTTGGGATAACAACGTTTGATGAGTACCTTCTTCTACAAGTTTTCCCCCATCAATAACTAAAATGCGATCAGCTTGTTCGATTGTCGATAGTCTATGTGCAATAATAATAGAAGTTCTATTTTTTCTTAAATGTTCAATTGCTTGTTGCACTAACCTTTCAGACTCATTATCTAAAGCAGATGTAGCTTCATCAAAGATAAGAATTGGATTATTACGCAAAAGAACTCTTGCAATAGCAATGCGTTGACGCTGACCTCCAGATAATAAAACACCATTATCGCCAATTTCAGTATGTATTCCATCTTCTAATTTATCAATAAATTCCATTGCATTTGCCTGCTTAGCTGCCTCAATAATATCTTGTATGCTATACTCTTTTTTGGCACCGTACGTTATATTTTCTGCAATGGTTCCATTAAATAAATGCACCTGCTGAGATACATATCCAATTTGGTCACGCAATGATCTTAGCGTATATTGTTTGATATTAATAGAATCAATTAATATCTCACCTTTAACAATATCATAAAATCTTGGTAATAAACTTGCTATTGTCGATTTTCCTGCTCCAGATCGACCCACTAATGCAACGGTTTCACCTTTCTTAATTGTAAAACTGATATTTTTTAATGCAGGGAAACTATTTGTTGGATAAGTGTATGTCACATGACGAAAAACAATATTACCTTTTACCCCTTTTAATTCAATTGTTCCATTATCTTCTTCTAAAGGAGTGGCTAAAAGAGCAAATAGCGATTCACAAGCAACAGAACCTTTTTGTAATTCAAGGTGAACACTGGTTAATTCTCTTAATGGTCTCATCATAGCCACCATTGCGGAAAAAACAACAGTAAATGAGCCGGGTGTGATATCTAAAGTTTGACTTGCAACAAGAAACAATATTAAACCTAAAGCGGCAGTAGCAACTAATTGGATAATAGGTGAGGACAATCCAGAAACTAAAACGATTTTTAATAGACCTCGCCTAAAAATTTTGTTAATAGTATAAAAGTTTTCTTTTTCATATTTTTGGGCATTATAAACCAGAATTTCTTTATGCCCTTTAATCATCTCATCAGCTGCAGTTGTTATGGTGCCAATGCCTTTTTGCATTGAAATTAGAGCTTTACGAAATTTCTTTGCAATAAATTGAGCAATAAAAATAACTACAGGTACAACAACAATTAATACAGAAGCTAATTTCCAATTGCCATAAAACATGACTACACATAAACCAATAGCATACGCGATTTCTCTGACGAGTATAATTAAAGCATCCGATGACGCCTTTGATAATAATTGCGTATTATAAGTGATTAGAGTAACGAGATCCCCAATTGAACTTTTATGGAGAAAACTTGTTGGGCTTTTGACTAGATGATTAAAAATTAATTGGCGAAATTTAGTTACCACTTTTCCTGATAACCAAGAGAGACAATAAGTAGAAAAATAATTTGATAACCCACGTAAAGCAATCAAGCCAATAATACCAATTGAAAAAAGAACCAAAAGTTCATAATTTTTATCCATTAATCCATTATCTAACAATGGTTTAGTTAGTGAAATTAATGTTGCGTCAGTTGCAGCATTTAATAAAAGTGCAATAACAGCAACTATTAAAGCTTTTTTATATGGAGAAATAAATGGCCACAATTGTTTAATTGTGTTTAATGAGCTATATTTATTTTTCATAAAAGAGAACAATTCATCAAAACATTAATTATACTACATAAACAGTATTGTTTGATATTTTATTTCAATTCTTTTTCAACTAGAAATAATTTGTATTATCTATATAATAACTAATGAATTAAATTTCATGTATAATTTAATTTATTTCATGTGATGTTTAATCAGTATGTTAAATGTTTACACCAACCGTACGCTTATTTTAATAGAATGCGTTTATTTGTAGATTATTACAAATAGGAAATCAGCAATGTATCTCGATGCTAATCATATTATTAAAAAAAAAATAACTTTTGATAGTAATAATAGTAGCAATACTAATCAGCTTGATATAGCTTATGGAATAGATGAGAATTTTTTCTTAGGTTGTGCTGTTTCGATTTCTTCCATTTTAATCTTTAACCCTAATCTCAATTTTTCTTTTCATATATTTACAAATCATTTAACGAATGAGTTTGAAAAAAATCTAAATTTGCTGACTGAACAATATAAAACAAATATCACTTTATATTTAGTTGATGATATAAGTTTGTCTAAACTTCCAACAACAAAAAACTGGACCATAGCAACTTATTTTAGATTTATAGTAGCCGATTATTTTTATCAAAAAATTGATAAAATTCTTTATATTGATGCAGATATAATATGCAAAGGATCAATAGAAGAATTATTCACGTTACCCTTTGAAGAAAATATCGCTTATGTTGTTACAGACAAAGATGCTATCTGGTGGAATAAATGTGCAACTCGGCTTGATGAAGATAAATTGACAAAAAGTTATTTTAATGCCGGTTTTTTACTTATGAATTTAGATAAGTGGCATGAATTCAATATAAATGGTAAAGCATTAGAACTACTTTCTGATACCAATAAATCAAAAAAGTTTACCCATCTCGATCAGGATGTTTTGAATTTGTTGCTTCTGGATAAAGTGAAATATCTTGATAAAAAGTACAATCAACAAGTAAGCATTAATTATGAATTGAAATATAAAAATAGCACCTATTCACCTCATTTAGATCAAGCTATATTAATACATTATATTGGACCAACTAAACCTTGGCATGTATGGGCTAACTATTATAAATGTGCACAATACTTTATAAAAGCAAAACAACAATCACCATTGAGATCTTTACCACTACTACCTGCTAGTACTGCTACTCAAATGAGATATTGTTCGAAACATAAAATGCATCAGAAAAAATATTTTTCTGGAATAATTTGCAATATTATTTATTGCCTTAAAAAACTAATTAAACATTAATAAAATCAAACATACCGGATTAAATCATTTTTAATAGTCGTTAACATTGCATCAGCGCTATACTGATACAAAATATTCAATGAAACAGGTGTAAACCTTGTATGTAAAAAATTTATGATGTCTTGATCATTCTGATCATCAAGAATAAAAATCTGATTAGCATTATAAAAATCATATTTTTTAATTGATTTATTTGTAGTGATTAATTTTTTATTAAACAAAATCGCTTCGATGGCCCTTAAGGTTACCCCTGTTTGACCAATTTGTACTATTTCTAAAATAATATCACTTTGTTTTACCTTTTCTATATTGTCAAAATAACTTATTTTTTTTCCTAAAGTGTAATATTTTGATTGCTCAATAGTTGCATTCGCTTTATTAAGTGCTTCATAATTGATTAAATTAAAATCAGTTTCATAATTGTTAAGTTGCAATATAGGCGCAAGTTTATTAATCACCTCGACTCGATTTTTCCAATATTCACCAATAAAAAAACATTTTTTTACTGTTTTATTATCAAATGTATTTTCTCGAATTTTTTTCATCTCAGAGAGACTAAAAGGTAAAAACTGATTCAAATAGATAAAATGATATTTTTTACAATCGTCAAAATCAAAACTGTATATTTTATCAAAGTGAGGCGTAATTTTAGAGATAAAATCTTCATCCTGACGTAGCCATTTTTTTTTGTTTTTCATACTATTGTTTAATACATCAATAGTATCTCTTAAAACCAACACTCGATGGCAATTCACATCTTTAACTAAATCTATAAATCCTGATATGCCAAAACCACTGCATAATAAAATATCTTCAGGCTTTAACTTTCTTAACTTTATTAATTGATTTAATTTGATAAACCATTTTCGAGGAAAATTTTTTCTTTCTAATGAAAAATTGATAGTTCTAAAATGCTTCATTAATTTATTAAAAAGTACTACATCATACTCATGTTTGAGAGAGTTGATCATATACTTTTCATAATCCGCATTCCATTCTGCAAAATAAATAGTCATGAGATCATTGAATTTAATTATCAAAATGAATTTTAGAAATACTGTCAATTAACCCTTTATTCCAATCTGAGGCTGATAATCCGTGCTTACCTAATTTCTCAACACTCATTACCGAATATTTTGGTCTTGTGGCTTTTGTAGGAAAAGCTTCAGTTTTGATCGGGATGATTTCTGGAGATTGGGTTATTATTTTTTGGTTTAAAGCAATTTCAAAGATTCTTTTGGCAAACAAAAACCAAGATGTTGAACTATCACCACAAAAATGATAAATGCCTCCATCTATTTTTTTATGAAGCAATTGAAGAATTAGTTGAGCCAAATCGCCTGCGTAAGTTGGATTACCGAGTTGATCATCAATTATGGATAATTGTTTTTTTTCAGTAGCTAATCTCAACATCGTTTTAACAAAATTATTACCATAAGGGCTAAATACCCATGAAGTTCGAATAACAATAGCTGTTGGGTCATTATCTAAAACTGCTATTTCCCCCTTACGTTTTGTTTCACCATAGATATTAATAGGATTAGTAATATCTTCTTCAATATAAGGAATATTGTTAGTTCCATCAAAAACATAATCAGTAGAAACATGAAAAAATTTTGCATTATATTTTCTTGATGATATAGACAAGTTTTTAGGACCTATAACATTGACGCTATATGCCAGTTGAGGTTCATCTTCTGCTTTATCAACAGCGGTATATGCCGCAGCATTGATAATTGCATCAGGCTTATATTTAGCGATAAAACAATCGACCGCATATTCATCAGTAATATCAAGTTGTTCAGCATCAGTTTTAATTAGTTCCCATTTAGATGGGAAAATATCTACAAAACAATTACCTAATTGACCATTAGCTCCAGTTAACAAAACTTTCATATGATTTATTATAGCTCCTGTAATGTTTTACCTAATTTGTCTTTTTCAGATAAAATTGGCGTTGATATTGGCCAAGTAATATTTACTGTTGGATCATTCCAAAGTAGACATCCTTCGGAGTTAGGATCATAATAGTTGGTGCATTTATACTCAAAATCTGCGATATCAGACAAGACTAAAAAACCATGAGCAAGGCCAGGAGGAATCCACAATTGACTCTTATTCTCTTCAGAAAGAAGAACACCGACCCATTTACCATAAGTTGATGAATCTTTTCTGATATCTACAGCCACATCAAATACTTCACCTCTAACAACTCTAACAAGCTTGCCTTGTGGATTTTGTTTTTGAAAATGTAAACCTCTTAAAACATTTTTTTGTGACCGAGAATGATTATCTTGAACAAAAGTTAAATTGATTTTTAACTTTTCTTGATAACGCTTTTGTTCAAAAGTTTCTAAAAAAAAACCGCGTTGATCCCCAAAAACTTTAGGATTAATTATTTTCACATCAGGAATTTTTGTTTCAATTATTTGCATTTATTTACCTATTCTTTAATTAATTGAGATAAATATTGTCCATACAATGTTTTACCTAAATTAGCTGCTTCTTGTTTTACTTGCTCCAAAGTTAACCAACCATTACGATAGGCAATCTCTTCAAGACACGCTATTTTCAATCCTTGACGTTTTTCAATGATCTGAACAAAAGATGAAGCTTCAATTAAACTATCATGGGTTCCTGTATCGAGCCAAGAAAATCCTCTACCAAGTATTTCAACATTTAATAATCCTGCTTCTAAATACATTTGATTAAGTGTTGTTATTTCCAATTCTCCTCTATACGAAGGCTTAATCTCTTTGGCCATCTCAACAACATTTTCATCATAAAAATAAAGTCCTGTGACAGCCCAATTTGATTTTGGTTTTATTGGCTTTTCCTCTATTGATAATGCTTTAAAATTTTCATCGAAATCAACGACACCAAAACGTTCTGGATCTACAACTTGATATCCAAAAATGGTTGCTCCTTCAGTTTGTGTCATCACTTTTTGTAGTTTCTTACCAAAACTTTCACCAAAAAATAAATTATCTCCTAAAATCAAACTGCATTTTTGACCTTTAATAAACTCTTCACCAATCAAAAAAGCTTGAGCCAAGCCTTCTGGTCTTGGTTGTTCGGCAAAACTGAGCTTAATTCCAAATCGTGAACCATCACCTAATAGTCGTTTGAACATCGGTAAATCATCTGGAGTTGAAATAATTAATATGTCAGTAATACCAGCAATCATAAGAACAGATATTGGATAATAAATCATAGGCTTATCATATATGGGAAGTAATTGTTTTGAAATACCTCGTGTTATAGGATATAGCCGAGTTCCCGAACCGCCTGCAAGCACAATTCCTTTCATAAATTAACCTAACCTTTTAATTTAAAATGCCTTGTCTAGATCTGGCGTAAGAACCATCTTTTATATGGTCACACCAAGCTCGATTATGCAAATACCATTCAACTGTTTTACGCATACCGCTTTCAAATGTTTCTTGTGGCTTCCAACCTAAATCATGATGGATTTTTGAAGCATCAATCGCATACCTTTGATCATGACCTGGTCTATCAGTAACATTAGTAATGAGATCTTTATAATGTTTAATATTATAAGGCTTAGTTGGCACTAATTCTTCAAGTAATTCGCAGATAATATTGACCACATCAATATTTTTCTGCTCATTATGTCCACCTATGTTATAAGTTTCTCCATTTTTTGCCTGAGTGGCAACAAGATAAAGTGCTCTAGCATGATCCTCAACATATAACCAATCTCTAATTTGTTGTCCATTACCATAAACAGGCAAAGATTTACCTTCTAAAGCATTTAAAATCATCAGAGGAATTAATTTTTCGGGAAAATGATAAGGACCATAGTTATTTGAACAATTGGTTATAACTGTAGGTAAATTAAATGTTCTATGCCAAGCACGAACTAAATGATCACTCGATGCTTTAGATGCGGAATACGGACTACTTGGAGAATAAGGCGTTTTTTCAGTAAAAAGATTGTTTGTACCATGTAAATCACCATATACTTCATCGGTAGAAATATGATGAAAACGAAAATGTTTTTGCCTATCTGAATCTAATTTTTTCCAATAAGCTAATGCTTCTTCCAAAAGCGAAAAAGTACCAATTACATTGGTTTCTATAAAGGTAGACGGATTATCAATTGATCGATCAACATGACTTTCAGCAGCTAAATGCATAATAATATTAGGCTGAAATTCATTAATTGCTTTCGATAAAGAGTTTCTATCACAAATATCAATCTGTTTAAAATAAAATCGATTACTATTAAATACTTTATCTAAAGACTCTAAATTCCCTGCATAAGTTAATTTATCAATAACTAACACTTCATCGTCGGTTTGCTCTATGAGATAGCGAACAACTGCAGAACCAATAAAACCAGCACCGCCAGTAATTATTATTTTCATAATTTGAATCCGAAATAATTAGTTTAACTTAATATAATTAATGGATTAGTTTATCATGCTTTAGCATGAATTTAAATGAATTAATATTCATATGGTTAATTGAACTTAAATAAATAATATTACATGTTTAATTGAATCAAAAATAGCGTTATAATTTTAGAAATCTGAATTATAAATGGTGAGGAAATAGATGTTAAAAAGAACTAAGTCAAAATCCGCAGTGAAAATAAAATGTTTAGGAATCACTATTTATAAAAGAAAACTTGACTCAAATGAGCAATTTTTTTTAAAAAAAATCTTAGTGATAAAACGCGAGAATGGCTTTAAAAAAATAAATTTTCTTGGTTTTAATATTTTATCAAAAAAGTTACCAGTTAAAAGTAATGTCTTAAATCCAGATAGTAGTAATTTGTTTAACCAATGCGAAATAAAATCTGAACTACAAAAAAAATTATGGTTTACACCATTTTCTCCTGAGGATCATTTATGGGATGAATTGCAACCCGCTAAATATTCTTCTAAAACACGATGTGTCGTCATCTTACCTATTTATAAAGGTTTAGATGAATCCTTATGTTCAATTTATCATGCACTAAAAAGTAGAACTACTGATGAGTATAGTTTATTAGTCATCAATGATGCAGGCCCTGATAAAGAATTAAATCTAAAACTTGAAGAGCTTTCTCAAAAAGGGCTATTTGATTATCATCTCAATAAAGAAAATCTTGGATTTGTTAAAACTATTAATTTTGCCATAAGCAATTTATCTCATAATCTGGATGTAATCTTATTAAATTCTGATGCCTTTGTATTTGAAGGTTGGTTTGAAAGAATGATTGCATATGCTGATAATGATAAATCGATAGCCACCATTACACCTATGTCTAATAATGCCACTATTTGTAGTTATCCATTTACCTGTCAAGATAATAATAAGGTTCTTGAAGTCACTCCTGCTGAATTGGATCAATTAGCCGCTAAGATAAACAAAGGGAGCTATGTTGAAACGCCAACTGGCGTAGGTTTTTGTTTTTATATGAGAAGAGAAGTTATTGATAAAATTGGTTTGTTAGATGATCATGCTTTCAAAGTTGGATACGGTGAAGAAAATGATTTTTGCATGAGGGCACTTCACGCCGGTTTCAAGAATATTATTATCGGAGATGTCTTTGTATTTCATGTTGGTTCTGTGTCTTTTTCTGCTATAAAAGCCGAAAATATGAAAAAAGGGGAAAATGCCTTAAAACTGAAGCATCCAAATTATTTAAACATGGTGCATCATTTTATCAATGTTGATCCGGTTTTAGTCCTTAGACGTAATTTAGATATTGCCAGATTAAAATTAAAACTTGAAAATCGAAAAACTGTTGTGATTGTCTCTCATGCATGGGATGGTGGTATCAATACTTATCTAAAACAAATAGTAAAACAGTTTAGAAATCAAAATATTGATTGCATTCTATTAAAAGTTCATGATAAAAAATGTTATTCAATTGAAATTCCAGAAAATTATCACTTAGAAATACCTAATTTAAAGAATTTATCTTTAAGTTGTGATTTTGCATTTTTAAACTTCTTTTTAAAAACTATTCAACCAACTTTAATACATATCAATAGTTTTGCTGGTCTTGATTGGCATCATCATGAAAAACTTCTGTACTATTTTGCATCATCAGATTGGATTTATAAGTTTATCGTCCATGACTACGCATGCATGTCGTATGATTATAAACTGTTGAGTCCAGAACATATTTATAAAGGTATACCAACTATTGCTCAAAGAAATATTTGGAACAACGGAAAATCGTTACCTGCTGATTATGAGATGAATATTTCCGATGCTATTGCAAAGCATAAGGCTTACAACCTGTTTTTTAATAAATGTTCTAAGATCGAAGCGCCATCTAATCGAGCTCGTGACATAATATTATTTGATTTTCCTGAAATAAATATTGATGTTATTCCACATGAAAATGTGTTCAATAATATTATTCCGGCACAACGAAATAAAAATAAAGATATAATAAAAATTGCATCTATAGGCGCATTAAGCATTGAAAAAGGATCACAATTATTAGCTACATTGGCCATCGATGCAAAAAACCGAGACTTGAAATTATCTTATTTTTTAGTTGGTTACAGTAATTCTGATGATCAACATGTAATGCAAACAAATAATGTCCAAGTGACTGGTAAATATCAAAATGATGAAGAATGTATTAACTTGCTCAGAGAGATTTCCCCTGATTTGATATTGTTACCTAGTATATGGGAAGAGACTTTCTCTTATACATTATCAATCGCTTTAGCTTTAAAAATACCGACATTGGTGTTTGATATTGGAGCGCAAGGAGAGAGAAGCAAAGACCACAGTTGGGTTGTAAAGTTAGATCCATTGTTGATGCATAATCCAAGAGGCATTTCGGATTTAATATTAAATTTAAACTTAGATAAACTATGGAAAGAAGCTTCAAAAATGTAACATGGTTAATTTTTGACGACTAATCAATGTAAAACAATCTTTTTATTATGTTTTTTATCACTGAATAACATATAAAAGATTGTTTTTCTTATAATAAACTTAATCAACATTTTTGTTATAAAGTCTTTTAATTTTTCGTGCTAATCTTTTAAAAAATGTATTTTTATATTTATAATATCGAGTTTCTAATTTATTGTATGAATTAAGTAATAGGTTATAGTTATCTAAAATGAGCTGATTTTTCGATAATTGATTATTATAGTCTTCAAGTAATTGGCTCAGTTTGTTTGAAATAGATTCTTTTTGCTCTATTAATACCTTATTAGTATCAGATATTTTTTGATGTTTTATTGAAAGTTCTTCATAATTATTTGAAAGATCGTGAATTTTTGTTGAAAATTCTTGATATTTCGACAAAAGCTCTTGATGCGTTGCTAAAAGTTCTTCGTATTTCGTTAAAAGTTCTTGATGTTTTAAATTTTGATCATCGACCTTTGAACACATCACACTTTTTTGAGATTGTAATTCAGCATTTTTAATGATTAATTCATTGTTATTATACAACAGTTGTTTATGCTCTAATAATAAACTATTGTATGCATTATAATATTGCTTAATAGATTTTACGATTTCTGATTCCAATCTTATCTTTTGACGTTCCCCCAAATTTAAAGTTTTTCTTAAAATATTTTCTTTAGAGTTAATGATTATAGTTCTAATATATTTATCTAAGCTGTATTTATCTAAAGTTTCACTCTTGATTTTTGATACATCACATTTAGCTTTTGGAAAATAAGTTATTATTTCCTCAACAATTTCACTCGAAGATATTCGCCTTAAACAACATCTTCCAGAATAATTAAACTGTTCTGCGATTTTATAATTTTCGAGCAATATCCACCCTACTCCACCAAAATGGTCATAGCAGTAAACAGGAGTGTTACTAACAATGGCATATTGTACTGTTTTTCCTATTGTAATAATAGCATCAGCTTCTTCAACCATTTTCGATGTCAATCTTACTACATTTCCTCTTACACCAATATTTATTATGTTTAATCCATGTTCATTTTTTAAAATTTCTAGTGCATCTAACATCTCTTGTGGTGGATGATTACTAACTAAAAGTATATTCTTTAATTGTTCATTATTAGAATCTTTTTCACAAAAAAACTCTGAGGGAGCGGCGTTATAAAAAACTTCACAAAGATTAGTAGGAATCCCAAATTTACTAAAATGATTATAAGTTTCTTCACTATTAAATAAAATTTTGTTAGCTAATAACCTTTCAGTATATAAACCAAAACTCTCTAAATGTTCATAAGGGGATAAATGCGCAAAAACAAAGAAAGTTTTACTATTAAAACTTTCAATATAATGATTTACAAGAATTGGTAATACCTGATGTTGAGACCAAACAATATCGTAATTAAAGGGATTTGGTAATTCATCGGTTGTGAATAAATTGATATCAGAATTTTTAGCGATCTCAATTATAGGAGAACCTATGTAATTCGCCACAATATCTACCAAATAATTGTTTTTCTTGAAGGATTCTGCAACTTCTAATGCAACTATTTCAGAACCACCAATGCTTGCCATATGATTAGTACATATCAATACTTTTAACATAAACACTTAACCCTACTATTCAATTAATAAATTAACTTTTGACGTTAAAGCTAGTTTATTTTCAGTATGAGAAATAAAACAATGAGGGATAAAAATAATATTAATTATTAGAATCCAATTAATTATTGCTCATTACGTCATAAATGGCTTTGAAATATGCATAAGAATGATAGACCCTATTATTTTTTAATTTAGCGTGATTGATGTCATCCTTGAAGTAATTGGGTAAAATCTCTACCTTATAAAGTACAATAAAATAACCACTATTATCATAACAACTTTAAATAGCTTATTTGCTATTTTGTATATTTAATCATGGAGGCAACATAAGTAGTAAGTCCTATATTAATATAATCGTTTACTTTAAATGAATCTTGTAGGACTAGTTTTTCTTCTTTTCTGTTGCTCTTTAACATTGGTGAAGTCATTTTTGTTTCGATAATCAAATAGACAGAAGCCAATAATAATAAAGGCTAGATAAAACTCCTATAATTACCTTACTCATGATACAGTTTTTTTAATTTTTATATCATTTTAACATACTTTTTTTAAAAAACTTCAAGCACAGATAATAAATAGATTGATTTAATTGAAATAATTCAATTTGAATCAATCGCTAAGTGTATTTATCTACCTATTCCATAATCCCTAAGCTTATTAGCAATAGCAGTATGTGAAACCCCCAATCTTTTTGCAAGTTTTCTGGAACTTGGGTATTCAATATACAAGCTTTTTAAGATTTCTTTTTCAAACTGTTTCGTCATTTCATCAAGAGTTTTATTTTCCATATTATTAACCCATGATAATTGGGCACGATTTTCTGTTGGTAACACAATATCTTTGGCTGTTAATGTTGACGATTTCAGTTGTGCCAAAGCTGAATAGAGGACATTTTTAAGTTGTCTTACATTGCCTGGCCAAGGATAGCGTTTAAAACAATCAATCACACTAGCATCAATAGTAGGTGAAATAATGCCTTGTTTATGAGCAAATTCATCCACAAAAATTTGTGTAAGCGAGGCAATATCATCTTTACGTTCTTGCAATGACGGTAGATTAAGAGGTAAAACATTTATACGATAATAAAGATCTTTTCTAAATTTACCTTGTTCAACTAAACCAGCTAAATCACCTTTAGTTGCACAAATGATACGTACATCTACATAAACTTCATCATCATCACCAACACGTCGAAAATAGCCATCATTAATAAAACGTAGTAATTTAGTTTGCATTTGAAATGACATTTCATCAATACCATCTAGTAAAACTGAACCGCCGTTCGCTTGCTCAAAAAAACCTTTTTTGCTCTCAACAGCACCAAGATAAGCTCCCGCAGCATGACCGTATAACTCGCTTTCAACCACGTCATCTGGCATAGCGGCACAATTTAATGCTAAAAAGATTTGATCGCCTCGTGAACTGTATTGATGACAAGCATGGGCAAGCAAGTCTTTGCCGGTTCCTGTTTCACCCGATATTAATAATGGTTCACGCTGCATTGAAAATGCTTTTGCCTGTGCAATAAGTTTTTGCATAATAGCGCTTTGTGTAGCAAAAATATCAAAAGCCTGTTGATCAACGACATTAATTTTCGATAACCGTTTTTTTAAGTACTCAATTGATTGTATGATAAATATTGTTCTTAACGATTCCACTACTTTTTGTAATAAATAGTATTGACTATTTATTACAATAATCGTGTCATCCTGCGTGTCCAAATTAACCGTGTTATCGAGAGAAAATACATTTTGATAATTAAAAGGTTGATTTAAATTTAACATATCAGACGAAATCAGTTGACCAGCTTGTTGATTATAGGTAACTAATTGTTGGTTATTATTGATTTCAATGATTGCTGCTTGCATAATCTGCCCATTTTTCATTTAATTTGGTTAATTTATCACGACGATGCCGCCACTCAAGGCTTTTAGTTAATTCATCAAAGGTTATTTTAGTCTCGGATAATAAAAGTTTTGCTTTATTTGTTGCTAGAGGCTGAATTTTATTTAAAAACATCAACTGCTTCAAAATCGCTAATGAACCTTGTCGATTATTACAAGCTAAAAGCAGATCGCACCCTGCGGCTAATGCAGCCTGTGCTCGTTGAGCATGATTTCCCATTACTGATGCACCTTCCATTGATAAATCATCAGAAAAAATCACACCCTTAAAATGTAACTGTTTTCGAAGCACTGTTTTGAGCCAGTATGACGACCCACTGGCTGGTTTATCATCAAATGCAGGATAAATCACATGTGCGGGCATAATTGCATCAAGTTGATTATCCATAATAAGTTTTGAGAAAATTTGCATATCTTGTTCAATCAATAACTTTTTACGATCATCAATAGGTGTTTCTTTATGTGAATCGGCAATAACATGACCATGACCAGGAAAATGTTTTCCTGTAGTTTTCATCCCTGCCACATGCATACCATCAATCATAGCTGAAGCAATTTGATAAGCAATATTAATATCAGAATGAAAGGATCGACTCCCTATCGCTAAACAGTCATGACCCAAATCTAACACCGGTGCGAAACTGAGATCAATATCAAAAGCAATCAGCTCCATAGCTAATACCCAACCCGCATCAAATGCTAATGATTTAGCATGTTCAATATCGTTAAGTGCAGCAAAAGCTTGTGCTGGTGGAATAAGAGTAAATCCCTGTTTAAAGCGTTGAACGCGCCCACCTTCATGATCGACTGAAATTAATAATCGCTCACTACATGCCGCACGGATCTGCTTTATCAATTCGCTCAACTGTTTTGGTTCTTGATAATTACGGCTAAATAGAATCACACCAGCAACCAATGGATTTTGAAGTAATCTTTTATCATCATCGGTAAGCGATATGCCATCAAGATCGATCAGTAATGGCCCCATTACTTACTTGCCTCACTAAAATGATTATCTATGGTACGTTGCTTAGGAAAATCTTTAGATGTTACCCGATTTAAGATTTCACCTGTTCGGGTTGAAATTAATTCCATAGAAAGATTAGCGTCGTCATTCTCAGTCGGTATTTTGTAAATAGTGGTAAAAAGAACATAACTAGCATTCATTGATTTGGCTAATCCAATCATTTTACCCCGAGAAACCAACTTATCATCAGGCGAAATGCCCAACGCTTGTTTAGCTTGATTGATAGATTGTCGACTGGCGACAGTAAATTTATTTTGTTTATTCATTAACTGATGTAACACTTCATCAATTTGGTTATTTACCAGATAATCACCACTTCGATTTTGAATATCACTAATTAACAAAATTTTGTTTTCATCATTTAAAGAAGATAAATCATTCATCAATTTATTTGTAAATGGTGATAAAATTGTATACCAATCCGTTTTCATAGTGATTAAAGGTGGGGTTTCAATCACATCTCCATCAGAAGGTTTTACAATAACTGGAGGCGTTACTGTTCCGCTCATATTATCTAAAAGATGACAACCCGTTAAAACAAAAGCTATTGCCGAAGTAACAACTATGCGTTTTATCTGTTTCATATATTAACCTATTAATCGACCTAATTTTTTTCCACCCAACAAATGCATGTGAATATGAAAGACTTCTTGTCCCGCATCTTTATTACAGTTCATAATTAAACGGTAACCACTTTCATCAATACCTTCCTGTTTGGCTATTTTTGCGGCAACAAGCACCATATGCCCAAGTACAATCTCATCTTCTTCTTGAATATCGTTAACGGTAGGAATAAGTTTATTTGGAATAATTAAAATATGTGTCGGAGCTTGAGGCGATATATCACGAAAAGCGGTCACTTTATCGTCTTGAAAAACAATATCAGAAGGAATTTCTTTCCGAATAATTTTACTAAAAATAGTTTCCTGAGCCATCACGTTTCTCCTTTTTATCGTATGTCTATAAGTAAAAAATTGTATTGGCTCAAGCATAACATATTTTGATATCAATAATGTATAGATATCGTTACATTTTAGCGTGTAGCCTTTTATTTAAATATAAAAAATATCAGAACCAGCCTACTAGCCATTTTATTAAATAGCTTATGTTTAATCAAAAGGCAACAAGATTTTTGTCAAGAATGATTTACAAAAACAAATTTAAAATCAAAAAAACGGACTTTTGTAAAAATTATTCAGGAGTCTATACCGATTCATTAGTATTATACCCAGACTTAAATTTCTAAATATAAATTTAAGTCTACGTGAAGACAATCTTAATATATTCATTTGTCAATTAAAATAAGTTGATATATAATGCCCCGTCGATTTCAACCGTTTATTTTCATGTTCCTTGCTTTCAATGGGTTACGGTTGCCCCGACAGAAAGCTGATTAATCCGTAGGGAGCGATAATGCGTCATTACGAAATAGTATTTATGGTTCACCCAGATCAAAGTGAACAAGTACCGGGTATGATTGAACGTTATACTGGTACATTAACCACTGATGGTGGTAAAATTCATCGCTTAGAAGATTGGGGTCGTCGTCAATTAGCCTATCCTATCGAAAAGCTGCACAAAGCACATTATGTGTTAATGAATGTTGAAGCAACTCAAGAAGCTGTTAATGAACTTGAAGATAACTTCCGTTTTAATGATGCAGTAATTCGCAGTTTAATTATGCGTACCAAAAATTCTGTAACTGAAACTTCACCTATGTTAAAAGCTAAAGATGAGCGTCGTAACTCTGAAGAAGATTTTAGCGAAGTAAACATGGACGATGATTCTGACGAATAATCGTTTAGTGTTATCGGGTATTGTAAAAAAAACACCGATGCAAAAAGTGAGTCCAAGTGGGATCTCGCATTGTCAGTTTTATTTAGAACATGTCTCTAAACAAATTGAAGCAGAACTTACCCGACAAGCATGGTGCATAGTACCTGTAATTGTCAGTGGACAACAAGAGTTAAGTTACATAAAAAAAGGCAGCAAAGTTTTAGTGAGTGGTTTTATAAGTACTCACACAAAACGTAATAAAACAAGCCAACTTGTTTTACATGCTGACCAAGTTAAACTATTAGGAGAATAGCCAAATGGCACGTTATTTCCGTCGTCGCAAATTCTGCCGTTTTACAGCAGAAGGCGTTAAAGAAATTGATTATAAAGATGTTTCTTTATTAAAAAGCTATATCACAGAAAGTGGTAAAATTGTACCAAGCCGTATTACTGGTACTAGCGCAAAATATCAACGTCAATTAGCTCGCGCTATTAAACGCGCTCGTTACTTGGCATTATTACCATATACTGACAACCATCAGTAATTAGCAACAGAGGGAACATATAATGCAAATTATTCTACTCGATAAAGTTGCTAATTTAGGCAGCTTAGGCGACCAAGTTAATGTTAAAGCGGGTTACGCACGTAACTTTTTAATTCCACAAGGTAAAGCAGTACCAGCTACTAAAAAGAATATTGAATTCTTTGAAGCGCGTCGTGCTGATTTAGAAGCAAAACTTGCTGAAACATTAAAAGCCGCTGAACAACGTGTAAACGAAATTAACGCACTTGAAAAAGTAACCATTGCTTCTAAAGCTGGTGACGAAGGTCGTTTATTTGGTTCTATCGGTACTCGTGATATCGCTGATGCAGTTAAAGCTCGTGGTGTTCAAGTATCAAAAAGCGAAGTTCGTTTACCAAATGGTGTGTTACGTACAACTGGTGAACACGAGGTGTTCTTCCAAGTACACAGCGAAGCTTTTGCTAAACTTATTATTGAAATTATTCCTGAATAATTATCATTCAATAAAGAAACCCGTCAAATTGGCGGGTTTTTTTTATTATCTGTTACTAGCAATTTATTCGATACAATCAGATAAATTACTATTATAAATGTTTTATTTTACAATTATTGCTTTACCCCGCCCACGGATATCTGATACTGCAATAGGTTCATTATTTCTAATTTTTATAACCTGAATATCCCCACTAAAATCTTGTTGATAAAAACTATATCCCATCTGCTCTAGCTCAGTCTTCAATGGTTCTGGAACACTATTTTGAAAACTTTCGATATAAATAATATTACTTGGTAATAATTGATGATGATAGCGTGGTGCCTGTACAGCTTGTTTAAGAGACATATGATTATCAAAAACATTAGCTACAACTTGAAAGATGGAGGTAAAAATTCTTGAGCCACCAGGCGTACCAATAACCATTACAACATTATTATCTTTTATGAAGATAGTTGGTGACATAGAGGATAAAGGTCGTTTATATGGTTCTATTGCATTTGCATCTTTACCTATAACGCCAAATTGGTTAGCAACGCCTGGTTTACTACTAAAATCATCCAACTCATTATTTAGTATAATACCCGTACCTTGTACAACGACAGCAGAACCAAACCAACCATTAAGTGTATAGGTGTTAGAAGCCGCATTACCCCATTTATCCACAATAGAAAAATGGGTTGTTTGTAATTTTTCACGACTATCCAAACCAGGTTTAACCTGTTCAGTTTTAGAAATGCTTTTTGGATTAACTTGTTTAGCTCTGTTAGCCATATAATGAGTATCAATTAATTGAGAGACGGGTACTGTTACAAAATCAGGATCTCCCATATATTCAGCTCGATCGGCAAAAACACGTTTTTCTATCTCTGCCAATAAGTGAATATACTGTGATGAATTAACTTTAATACTTTTAAAATCATTAGATAACTCTTGTTTCATAGATAATAATTGAATTAAACCTACTCCACCTGAGCTTGGTGGTGGTGCTGTAATGATCTGCATATCGTGCCAATCAGCTACTAAAGGATTGCGCCATTTTGCTTGATAATTAGCTAAATCACTTTCGGTGATTAAACCGTTATTATTTGACATTTGCCGCGCTATTAATTTAGCGGTTTTTCCTTTATAAAATCCATCACTACCCTGAATTGCAATACGTTGTAATACTTTACTTAGTTCAGGTTGTTTAAACATCTGCCCTGCTCGCATAGTACCAAAATAGTGTTTAAAGTGACCATTGGTAGGTGCCGTTTGTTCTATTTCTTGATAACGAGTCACTAATTGCTTATCAACCATAAATCCATCTTGAGCAAATCGAATTGCTGGCGCCATAACTTCTTTCCAAGTTAACCGACCAAAGCGTTGATGAACAGCCCACATACCTGCTACTGTACCTGGAACTCCGGACGCTTTATGAGAATATAAACTCAAATTATCGATGACATTTTTATTATCATCAAGAAACATATCTTTATTTGCTTTGGCAGGGGCCACTTCACGATAATCAAGAAAATATGGCTTACCATCGAACCAAAGTGTCATAAATCCGCCACCACCTATATTACCTGCTTCAGGATAAGTGACCGCTAATGTAAAAGCTGTAGCTACAGCCGCATCGACAGCATTACCATTTTTGGTTAACATCTCTTTGGCAGCGATGGCTCCATAATAATCAGGAGAGGCAACCGCTCCAGATTCAAATTTTGGTTGGATATTTTCAGTTGGAATTACTTGCCAACTTATCATTAAAAACACAACAAAACAGCTATACTTGATCAACCTATGTTTAAAATAAAACATTTTAGATCTCCTAAAATAAATGATTAATTTCTTCCCATAAATAAAAAATAAATAAACTTGAGATTGTGTATTTAATGAAAAGCTATTAATCAACGTACCATATAA
The DNA here is from genome assembly GCF_026537015.1 of Gilliamella sp. B2887. NCBI lineage: Bacteria > Pseudomonadati > Pseudomonadota > Gammaproteobacteria > Orbales > Orbaceae > Gilliamella > Gilliamella sp. B2887. The sequence continues at coordinate 149,711 of NZ_JAFNMX010000004.1, forward strand.
AATCAAGGATGTGAGCAAATAATAATCAACAATAAAATCAGGATAATCTAACTTTGGGCTTTATTTACTTTTCAGGTAGAAACTCAGGAAAATAGAAAGAGCGTAATTAATCACATACAATTATCTACACTCTTTTCAATTCATCAGCAATTAAGCTCATTGTTCTTGATTTCCAATTTTGGCTTTTTCTTCTTTATAAAGCTTATTATCATAAATTTTTACAAATGGAAGATAAATTAGTAGAGCCAAGATTGCAGAAAGTATGGCCACAAATATAGCACGATAATCACCACCAGTCCCAATAAATGCACCTAATCCCATTGGAGAAGGCCAAGGTATTAACGCAATGATTGGATTCATAAAGCCATAATTGATAGCAAAATAGCCCAGAGTACCACATGCCATTGGTGCTAATAAAAATGGTAAAGCTAGATATGGGTTATATACAATAGGCATACCAAAAATAATTGGTTCATTAATATTAAATATCGCAGGAACGGCAGATGCACGACCTAAAATCTTTAATTGGCTTGATTTAGCACAAAAAGCAATAAAGAATGTCATAAGAAGTGTCGAACCTGAACCACCTAAAATTACTAAGGAGTTATTAAATTCTCCAGCAAACGGAATTGCTGCCCCGCCAACATTTTCATTCATATTGGTAAGCATTATCGGTGTAATAAATGCACCAATGATACTTGCGCCGTGAATACCAACAACCCAAAGAGCATGGATTAAAAATAGTATCACCATAATACCAAGCCAGCTTTTAGTTAAATTGGTTACGAAGATAAATGGAATACCGATGATATTAAAAATGTCGGTACCAAAATAAATCAAAATACCGTTTAAAATAATAATTGCAAATGCGATGACGAATGTTGGTATAAGTGCAGTAAATGATCGTGATACCCCCAATGGAACGGTTTCAGGCATTTTAACCACCCAATTACGACGTACACACATAAAATAAAGTTGTGTGGCTAAAATTGCCATAACAATTGCAATAAAAATACCTGAAGTTCCTAACCTAACAACAAAAGGGTTTAGACTTAATCCGTTATAGACGGCTTCATTTTGGTCATTATATAAAACTATCGTTCCATTTTGCATAACTAATTCTGGCAATGTCATAATGAAAGCGAAAACAGATAGCATTGCACCATTAAGGGCATTAACTTTTAAGCCTGTTTCTTCTTCCTCAATTTTAGTTAATTCATAACCAACAACAATGTTAAAATAAAGCGCTAATATGCCCATTGTTGCAGTGTTAGCTATCATATAAAGATCTCTTATTTTAAAAACAGAATTTTCAAAAGCGGTTTCTAATCCCATAAATGTCATCGGTAAGGTATTAAATACTAAAAACATCGATCCCACAATGCAAAAAGGAACTGATGCCATTCCCGCCGCCATTACTGCTCGAACAATTTTAAACTGCGATATTTTCGCCATCGGAGTCATTAAATATTTTTGTAACAACACAAATCCGTTATTCATTTTGTTTTCCTCATTTAATTAATGATTTCTTGATAAGCTTGAATTCTCTTAAAATGTTTGTCCTCATTACGCTCAATCTTTTTCAGTTTAAACAGTATAAAAATTGTAAAAACTAAACTTACTGCCAAAATACTTACTAATACTTTTAAAGCCTCTTGGGAATATTTTAAAAATGGAAAGAAAAAGTAAAATAATGGAGTATAAATTGAAACAATGAGCATAATGCCACTTATCAACATCATTCGATAGAAAAGACTAGCATATCGTAAATGGTTTTGATGACTCCGATAAAGTTTAATTTGCTCGACACTGGTTAAGGTAGCAAGAATAATGAGTATGAGTGGTAATAAGATAGCTATTGATAAGCTTCCCATCAAAAAAATTGTCCAGTAAAGATTCAAAAATAGAAAAAATGCTGTGGTATAACGAACTGCTAAAAAGCGATTAAAATAGAGACTAGTCATACTGATTTGTTTATGCATCTTAAATTGGTTTTCTAGTGGAGTATTCATCACTAACCTCTTTATTGATTTGATAACTTGTATATATGTTGGTATAGATAAGACATCTCAATTGCAATTTCACGAAGAGTCATTGTGGTCATTAAATGATCTTGAGCATGAACCATAATAATTTCCATCTCAATTTTAGTCCCATTTGCATAAGACTGAAGTAACTCTGTTTGTGATTTATGGGCTTCTAAAATTTCTTCATTCGCCTCTTCTAAAAGCTGATTTGCCTTATCAAACTTAGAATTTCTCATTGATTCGAAAGAGGAATGGATTTTGGTTTTAGCATTACCACTATGCAAAATAATATTGAAAGCGGTAATTTGAATATCTTCTGAGCTCATATTGTCATTCATTGCTACGCTCCTTTTTTAATTAATTGGATAAAAAGTGATTTAAATTGATTAAAATCTGAAATTTCCAACATCGCTTGTTGCATGGATAAATCATCAATTAAGTTAATAATTGCTTTTGTCATCATAGCTAAGTTGGAATTTTGATAAATTGATGGAGAGATCATAAAAACAAACTTAATATCCTGATAATCTTCATCCCAAAACAAACCATCGGGTATTACGGCAATGGCTATTTTCGTTATTTTACCAACAGGTATAGCTGGATGCGGAACTACAATGGTTGGACTAAAAAGTATTTCGCCTATAGTCATACGTTTTTCCATTTGCTTTTTCATCTCATGCTTGAAGTTTTTTTCTTCATTAACTGATAATGAATCAAGTAAATGATTTAATAGCGTTTGTTTATCTGGCTTTTGTTGACACAAATGAAAATAATCGGCGACAATATCATCAAAAATCTGAGAAATATAATTCAAATGATTTTGTTTTTTGTGATCCGTTGTTCGTAATAAGGCATCTTTTAGTAATAAATTCGGCACTTGTCTATGAGAAAGATATCGACGAATTGCTTGAACGTCTTCTTCACAAAAGAATACCGATACATGAAATACGGGCACTTTAAATACTTTCGATGATAAGTCAACGGAAGAAATAATAAAGTCAATGTCATTTATCATTTCGGGTTCAATCTCATAATAACCACGTGTTGCAACTATTTTTACACGCTCATCAAATTCGCTTTCGACCCGATTTTTTAGTAATTGCGCACTGCCTAATCCTGTTGCACAGATGATCAAAACTTTAACTTTTTGTTCATTTTTTAACTTTTCAAGCGAAGCTAAAAAATGCAATGCCAAATACCCCCATTCATCATCATTAACCTCATATTTATGCAAATTTGGTAATTGGCTTAAATAATGTTTAACTAATACAAAAACGTCAAAATATTGACTCTTAATTTCATCAATTAGTGGGTTTTCCAATTTTATATTCTGCTCTAAACGCACTAACATGGGCTTTAAGTGTTGAATAAGTCCATTCTTCAATTGTTCATCATGCCAAAAAGGGTAAGTAGTCTCTTGTTGAATTTTTAGAAGTAAGTTAGTTAATGAAGAGCAGAGATCATCATCAAGAACATCTTGAATTAAATTGGATTTACTCATCAAATGCAAAGTAAGATACATTTGCTCTTGTTTTGGAAAGTGAAAACCAATTATTGATTCAATACGTGCAATGATTTTATAGGCGACATGATATTCAACTGTTGTATTGGTTGAAACGGGTAAGTTGAGATTTTGAATAGAAAGCCCTGATTGTAAACGCTTAATGCTCAGTGATAGATGCAAAACAATATTTTGAATCATAACATCAGATAATTTGATATGTGCTTCACGACACTCATCTAAAATAATGATGGTGAGTGTATCAAAACTAATGGCTTCACAAGATTGATTGAAATAAGATAAATGGTGTAAAAAATTAATTGAATCTTCATGAAAAAAGTAACTCATTATAAAATGGCGTTTGGCTTTTTCTTCGCCATCGACAAAAATTAAAGATCGATTTTTTTTAAGGGTTAATTCATAAGTCAGTAATTGAGATTTTATTTCAGCAATATCTTTGTTTAATTGTGATGAACTAATAAATAGCTGTTCCGATAAATCCTCAATATCAACTTTTTGGCTCTCAAGTAACAACAAATTGAGGATAAAATGCTTTCGCTCACTGGCTTCACGACATTGGGATTGTTCAATATTTTTTTCAAATAAATGATGTTCAATTAAAAATAAGTTAAACGAAGTTCTATCTAAAATCTTTAACTGAAAGCCATATCCTTGCTTACTAACTATATTCCCCCCATTACATTCAATCAAAGTTTTTAAATCTTTAAGATAAGTACGTACGGTACGATCAGATAACGATAATTCCGTAGCAAGTTCTTGACTACTTTTATATCCATTTTTAGAACGAACTAGTAAACTAATGAGTTCTCGTTGTTTATGTTTTATCATTATCTACTATACCTAAGTTATTAGCTAAATCTATCCAAAAGGAGTAAATTATTAATAAGGCGATTAAAGATTGGAACCATTTTTATGATGCGATCTTTTAATCAAACAATCGCATCATGTTAAAAAAGGTAAAATCGGATCTTTTATGTTTTAATTAATATTGTCCTCAACTAATTTAGCTAATTGCTCTACACCAGATTGAATAGGAATATAAGCTTGAAATGGAATACTGATGACTGGTTTACCTACTTCATCACCTAATGCTTTTAATTTATCAAACATCATCATGGTCTGAGGGCTAATTAAAAACAGTGAAAAATCACTATTTTTTATTTTATTACTACCTTCAGTTGCTGATACCGCATCAAGTTCAATTGGTATGTTCTTGCAGGCGAAATATTCAGTTACCTTTTTAGCCATAAGCGATGATGACATACCGGCTGCACAAATAATTAACGCTTTTCTCATAACTTCTCCTAATGAATTTAAATCGTTATAACGTTTCACCATTTGACTCAATGACTTTTTTATACCAAGCAAATGAATCTTTTCGACTTCGTTTTAAGGTTCCATTACCTTTATTGTCTTTATCAACATAGATAAAACCATAACGTTTTTCCATTTCACCCGTTCCAGCTGACACCAAATCAATACAACCCCAAGGTGTATATCCCATCAAATCAACACCATCTTCTTCAACCGCTAATTTCATTTGTTTAATATGTTCTTTAAGGTATTCAATACGATAACTATCATGAACACTCCCATCAGCTTCAACTTTGTCATACGCACCAAAACCATTTTCCACAATGAAAAGAGGTAAATGATACATATCAGTTAACCAATTTAAAGTGTAGCGCAAGCCTTCCGGATCAATCTGCCAACCCCAATCAGATTTTTTGACATATTGATTCCCAACTAAATCGGTTTTTTCGTTATAATCATAATAGTCATTACCTATATTGTGTCTAATCACATTCGACATGTAATAACTAAATCCAATATAATCAACCGCTCCTTTCCTTAACACTTCCAAATCTTGTTGAGTAATATCAAGTTTGATATGTTTACGTTGCCAATATTTTTTAATGTAATTTGGGTATTTGCCATACACATGGACATCAGTAAAGTAATATTTACGTTCCATGACTTTCTGAGCCATTAAAATATCGCATGGTTTGCACGTTTCAGGATAAATTGGTACTAACGCAATCATACAACCAATTTTAAAATCGGGGTTAATCGCATGACCTATTTGCACCGCTTTTGCACTAGCAACCAACTCATAGTGGGCCGCTTGATACATAATTTGTTCGCGATCATCACCAGCTTGATAGTAAATACCAGAATTAGTGAACGGCGCAAAATCTTCATTAAAATTAGCTTGGTTATTGATCTCATTAAAGGTCATCCAATATTTCACTTTATTTTTATAACGATCGAAACAAACCTCAGCAAATCGAACAAAGAAATCAATTAATTTACGATTCCGAAAGCCACCATATTCGGTAACTAAATGATAAGGTAACTCAAAATGTGAAAGGGTTATGACTGGCTCAATATTATATTTTAAACATTCATCAAAAAGATCATCATAAAACTTCAAGCCTTCTTCATTTGGAGCAGGCTCATCCCCTTTTGGAAAAATACGAGTCCAAGCAATCGAGGTTCGAAAACATTTAAAACCCATTTCAGCGAAGAGTTTAATATCATCTTTATAATGATGATAAAAGTCGATAGCTTCATGATTAGGATAATACTCACCTGGAATAATACCTTCAGTGATTTTTCGATAACTTTTAGGCGACCCAACTGTCATCACATCAGCAACACTAGGTCCCTTACCACCAGCCTGCCAAGCACCTTCTAATTGATGAGCGGCAACAGCGCCTCCCCATAAAAATTCTTTTGGTAAACCTTTGCTATTCATAATCAAGTACCTATTATTTATTGAGAATTCAAATTTAGTATAAAAGGAAAAAAATCAAATTACGAACCAATATTTTCCGTATTGATAAGGAAAAATAAAAAAAGAAAACATAATAAGGAATATTTATTTAACCTTAAAATAAAGAGATAGCGTCGAGATGTAAATCATAAATATTTCACATAGTTAAATATTTTTATGTTCAAATTTGGTAGGTAAATTTTTAGAAATAACCAGCATATGTGTCAAATACAATTAAACCAATAATAAATTAATCATTAGTTTGACGACCATAATTTTTGAAAGGCTTATTCATCCCAATAACATGCTGATTTCATTAGCTATCCTCTTTTTTTACTTAAATTTTTCATCTCTAATAAATCACTTCATAATAGAATGATAGACTTGAATAAATTTAAAATAATTTTATTTAGTAGATAACATACATATATAGAACTTGAAAAAGCAAAAAAGCTCAAAGTTTTTATTAATTTTTTAAAATAGTGATATTAAAGGATGAATGGATTGATAATGACGTTATAAATAATCGATATGTTGCGGTAAGTATTTTTCTACTTCACTAAAGGGTTTGAGGTAGGTAATAAAAGAAATAAATATTTTAATTACTTAACTTAAATATAAATAAGCCAACCTCCAGGTTGGCTTAAATCTTATACTTTTTTGTTATTCATCAATTCGATAGCATTATTATATGTTAAAAAGTATTTTTATCATTAAAGTAACTATTTCGCGACCCATTTGCCGTTTTCATCTTTATGATATAGCTTTTCAACCGCCGACCAAGCAACACGAAAAGCAATTTGCTCAGGCGAACTATTGTCTCGTCTTTTTTTAGGATCTTGATACTCTTTTATGGCACTATTAAATGCTTCTTTAAAAATATCCTGAGCATGGGCAGGTAAAACATGCCGAACAGATTCTGGTAGATCATCTCGGGTTTGATAAGGCATATCACATTCCCCCTTTTAAATAACTCATAAAATATTGACGATTTTAAAGGATCTTTGCGAACTTCATGTTCAAAATAGCTTATGTAAATTAAATTTAGTCTGATTTAACAAAAAATACAAGGTTTATTACTTAATTAATCTTTTTTAGGTTTATATTAAAATCGGCTATTTATTTAACTTGAATGAGCGGTAACTTTTCTATACCGCTGAATTATCGAAAATTTATGATGATATTTTTACGTTATCGATTAACATCAACCACAAAACGACCTTTAATTTGTCCAGCTATCAGTTTATTAGCTACGCTAGAACATTCATTTAACGTAATTGTTTTACCGATAAGAGAAAACAGTTTTTCGTCAAAGTTTTGTACTATTGATTGCCAAGCGGCAATTCGTGCATCATAATTTACCATCACACTATCAACACCAGCTAATGTTACTCCTCGTAAAATAAACGGTGCAACCGTTGCGGGGAAATCAATACCTTGTGCAAGACCACAACAGGTGACAATACCTCCGTATCGAGTCTGTGCACAAATGTTAGCTAACGTATAGGAACCAACGACATCGATTGCTGCTGACCATAACTCTTTTTGTAGTGGTCTATTTGGCTCTTTCAAAGATTGGCTATCAAGAATTTCGGCTGCGCCCAGTTTACGCAGATAATCTTCATCCATCACTTTACTTGTAGAAGCAGTAACCCGATAACCTAATTTACTTAATAACGCGATTGCAACTGAACCCACACCACCTGTCGCTCCTGTTACTAAAACTTTACCATCTTCTGGCTTAACACCAAAATCAACTACACGCCCAACACATAAAGCAGCCGTATATCCTGCAGTACCAATAGTCATTGATTGATGAGGAGTAAGATTGCTTGGTAACGGGATTAACCAATCTGATTTCAAATGGGCATATTGAGCAAGACAACCCCAGTGTGTTTCACCGCATCCCCAACCATTTAGAATAACCAAATCACCGGATTGGTAACGATCGCTTTGACATTCAATTACCGTCCCTACACCATCAATACCCGGTACCATTGGCCATTGCCTAACAATAGGACTTTTATTAGTCAATGCTAATGCATCTTTATAATTAATATTTGAATAGTGTATTTTTACTAAGGTATCGCCTTGTTGTTGCATTAATTGTTGTTTAGTTAAGATTTTTAAAGATTGGGAAAACCCAGTAACTTCATTGTTTTCTAGAATAATAGCATTGAATGACATACAGATTCCTTATTGTGTAATGAATGATAAACCAATGAATGAATAATTAACCGAAGAAATTTAGCACGTCAGTTAGGTAATTTAATCGCCATTAATAGACGAACGGTCTAAAAATTATAGACCAACTGTCTAGTAAAAAGCAATAAATTGCACTATTACGAGGTGTAAATAAACAATTTACAATAAATTATAATGTTACATTCTATTTGGTAATCATACTCAGGAAAGTAGTAATAAATGTATCCAACGGTTCTGATTTTTTTAGCAATTTGCTTCGCGTTACTGCACCTTCCCAACCTAACCAAAAAAATTCTGCTAATAATCTACAATCAATTCTTGAGCTAATTTCTCCTGAATTTTTTGCTAATTCTAGACATTTCTCTATTTTAATTTGCCAACTTTGCAATACCTGTTCAAGCAATAATGCATAACCTTGAGGTAAAAGCGATTCTTCTTGAATTAATTCACCAATTAAACAGCCTCGATGATAATCATACTTTGCCATACCTTGCTTTGCATCTTCGTAAAAAGCTTTAATTCGATCAATTGCTGATTCAATTGATGAATTGGTTAAATGCTTATCTAATTTGTGAGCAAAAAAACTGTCATAGCTAGCGATGATAGTTCTTCCAAAGTCTTCCTTACTTTTGAAGTAATAATAAAAGGAGCCTTTGGGAACACCTACTTGGTTTAAGATACTTTCAATATTTGATGAAATATACCCATAGGTAGTCATTAATTCAATTCCACTACGAATCAATGCAGATCTAGTCTCATTACCTTTTTTTGTATTACCTTTTCTCGTAGTCGTCGAGGCAGAAGTATTTTGATTAAATGGCATAAGGTTCCAACATTTTGCGTGAATATAAATGATTGAGCTTTAAATTATGATAAATAGTCATATCAATAAATGCAATAATTTGCCTATAAACTAAACTTGTTGTATTGTAAAAAAACCTAACAAATTATAATTTTGTCAGGCAATTAATATAAGCGAAACCCAATTGATAACTCTATATTTCTACAAACTATTTTGTTTTATTACGCTTTACTTTTTCTGATACTGCACCAATAAATACAACATCGCTTGATGAATTAAGCGCAGTTTCAACAGAATCTTGAATTACACCAATAGCTATACCAATACCAATGACTTTAGCTGAAATTTCGTTAGGTATACCAAACATACTGCAAGCTACAGGAATGAGCAGTAAAGACCCCCCCGCGATTCCTGATGCACCACACGCGCATATGCTCGTCACAATACAAAGTAATACCGCAGAAAGAATATCAACTTCTATATGCAAAGAATTTACGGTAGCTAAAGTTAAAATAGTGATAGTAATTGCTGCACCTGACATATTAATTGCTGCACCCAATGGTACGGCCACGGAATAAGTATCTTCATCCATTTTTAATTTTTTACAAATTTCGATATTAACAGGAATATTTGCCGCTGAACTGCGAGTAAAGAAAGCTGGAATAGCACTATCTTTTAATGAAGTTAAAACCAGTGGATAAGGATTTTTACGCATAACAATATAAGCTAATAAAGGATTCATAATTAATGCCACAACTAACATACAAGACACTAATACGATTAATAGATGGGCATATTTTAGTAATTCCCCAAAACCTGTTTCTGCAAGTGTTGAAGAAACCAAACCAAAAACCCCCAATGGAGCAAAGCGAATAATAATTCTCACAATGAATGAAATGGCTAAAGAAAGATCATTCATCATCGTCTTGGTTGTTTCACTTGAGTGCCTTAACGCAATCCCAATACCAACTCCCCAAATAATTAGTCCAATATAATTAGCATTAACAAGCGCATTAACTGGATTGTCTATCATTTTGTTAAACAAAGTTTTTAAAACTTCAACAATACTTCCTGGAGGAGTTAATTTAATTTGGTCAGCAGCATCACCTAAGGAAATATCAGAAGGAAAAATAAAACTAGCAACGGTTGCTAATAAAGCGGCCAACATCATACCAGAAAAATAAAGAGTAAGAAGTTCGCCCATATTAGCGCGTTTACCATGTTGGTGGTTGGATATTGATGCAATAACTAAAATAAGTACTAAAATTGGAGCGACTGATTTTAAAGCATTAATAAAAAGTGATCCAATAAAGGACATATCTAACGCAAGATCTTTCGAAAGAGCAGCTAAAGTGATACCTAAAATTAACCCTAATACAATTTGTGGTATCAGCCCTACTTTAAAATAAAAACGAATCAATCTATTGGTTGAATGAGACATAGTATTTCCCTATATAAGAATATAACGTCAAAACATTACCATAATTAAATAGTAAAACTATAAAAAAATTATCATGATAACTATTTTTAATATGATATTGTTTTATTATTAAGATTTGTTATTTCTTTTTTATTGATAAGGATAGTAAAAATCAGTGATCGGGTGTCATAATTTTATGAAGATTTAGAGAAAATAATATTAGCAAACCATCAGAAAAAATTGGATATTAACATGTGAAGTTTTTAATAATGCCATGTTAAAATATTCTAAGTATATTTAATTTAAATGAATTTAAAAAAATTTTCTAATAATTAATCTGAAACTCAAACTTTAGACAATGTTTGTAAACTTCATAATATGAGGAACATTATTTTACTGATTCAGACTTTTTCACTTTACTAAATAATATTTATGATAAATAATCAAAAATTACAATAACATTTGGTGTTCTCAGTTTATTTTTTATAGCAGAGGTGATCATAATGACAAACATAAAATTAAATAATGGTATCGAAATGCCAACTTTAGGATTTGGTGTTTATCAAATTAATGAAAAATATTGTAAACAAGCAGTATTAGATGCAATTGAAGTTGGTTATCGCCTTATAGACACTGCTACAGCTTATCAAAATGAACGCCAAGTTGGAAATGCAATTAAAGTAAGCGGGATTAACCGTAAAGAACTATTTATTACCACCAAACTTTGGTTAAACCGAGCTAGTTATGAAGGGGCTAAAATCCAATTTGAACAATCATTAAATTTATTACAAGTTGATTATATTGATTTATACTTAATTCACCAACCTTTTGGTGATATTTATGGTGCTTGGCATGCAATGGAAGAGTTATATGAGCAAGGAAAAATAAAAGCCATTGGCGTCAGTAATTTTCACCCAGATCGCTTAGCTGACTTAATGGCTTTTAATAAAATTAAGCCTGCCGTAAATCAAATAGAAGTTAATCCATTCAACCAACAGTTACAAGCAGTACCTTGGATGCTAAGTAAAACTATTCAACCCGAAGCATGGGCACCCTTTGCTGAAGGAAAAAATGATATTTTTAATCATTCTGTGTTAACCACAATTGGTAATAAATATAATAAGTCGGTAGGTCAAGTTATTTTACGATGGTTAATACAACGTCAAATAGTTTGTTTAGCAAAATCCGTTCGAAAAGAACGTATGGCTGAAAATTTTAGTATATTTGATTTTGAACTTTCTAATCAAGACATGATCGATATTACTGCTATTGATACTGCAACCAGTGCTTTTTTCTCACATCGTGATCCGGCAATTGTAGAGTGGCTGACTAAACGCCGACCTAATATTTAAATTTGCCCTCTTTTTATAAACTTAATATTAATAGATATAACTAAACCCCCTTTAAAAAAGGAGGCTTTTAAATTCATAAAGTGTTGCGTATGTAAACGGTTTTGATTACGATATTTTAAGTAATTCTTATGTGTGATATGGATAGCAATAATAACATGATCATGTATCGTTATTTTCAATCACGTTATTTTAATTAAATTTTGGGTAGTATTTTGAATGGCATTATTGAACATAATTGTGATAGTCAAATAAACCGGTATTCGCAATGTCATACCGGTTTTCAAATATTAATAAAACTTATTTAACTATTACCAATTCGCCCTAATACCAACAGATGCACTAATCGGTGCTTTGACTCTTGCAGCTCCACCATTTGTCCATGTATGGCCGATTTCTGTATAAGCGCTGAATTGATTATTCATTTCATAACTGCCACCGATTGCCATTTCAGAACTTAAATATTTAGCACCATTGCTAAATTCCGTAGCAGCATTTTTATTAGCAAATGTCACATGATCAGCACCACTTGGTGAGTAGAATAAGTTAACACGAGCATAAGGTCGTAATAATGCATCGTTCATTTTGAAATTCCCTTCAAAACGAGTACCAATTCTAAACAACCAAGCATTATTATCACGATGCTTTACTTTAGTATTGCCACTAATATGACTATCATGCATATCAAGCCATTGATGAATGATTTGAGCTTGCGGTTCAAACTTCCAGCCATTATCCGATAAGATAAATGGTTTACCTGTTTCGATTGATGCACTTAAGCCATAACTTTTTTGTTTGCTATTTTTATTACTATCAGGTTTGACATCTACACGATGACGAGCTCCTTGTAAAACAAGGTCAAGATAAGTACCATCGTCTTGCATATAGGTACTATAAACTCCTAAAAAGTAGGAATTTATGCCATTTTTACCTACTTGCCCATTTCGACCACTGGCAAATCCATTAACGGTTAAATTACCGTACAAATAACCAAAATAAGCACCTAATCGCCAGTTATCCTCTTGCCAAAGATCACTTCCTAATTGAAAACCAGTATAGTTTCCTTTGCTTCGAGGATTGGTAATACCATTTTGTTTCAAATCAATACGTTTGGTGATGATTCTTCCCCAACTTATTGGCGAATCTAATAATGGCATATTACCAATACGTTGATGTAAATTACTTTGCATAATATTTTCCGCTAATCGGAGTTGTTTTGCAATTGCGCCAAACATAGGAACTTCTTTACGATAAGTTTTTACTCCAGTTGGTGTAACAGGTTTTTCTGGCTCAGGATCAATAGCAGGATCGGTTGGCTCCAATGGATCGATTGGATGTGTTGGGTTCGTTGGGTTCGTTGGGTTCGTTGGGTTCGTTGGGTTCGTTGGATTCGTTGGGTTCGTTGGGTCTGTTGGGTCTGTTGGGTCTGTTGGGTCTTTAGGTAAATAGGAACGTAAATACCAGTTATTATTTTGGTTTTTAAGATCGCCTTTATGCAAATAATACTCATATGCACCAACATCTAAATGATCTTCTTGCATTTTAAATGCGTCATTACTACTTAATCCATTAACGTGGACTAATTCAATGCCATCAGTATAACTGGTATCAGCACCCAATCCGTTAATATTATTGATTTGTATGACTGTGTTCCCTGATACATTACCATTTACTAATAATCGATCTGTTGGACTATTACTATTTTGAACAACGGTATCAAGTACCAATTTTCCCTTGTTTCCAATATAATCACCAGCAATAATTAATCTGTCGCCTGCAAATGCATTACCAAGTGTAATAGTTCCTCCATTATAAACACTTCCACTAATTTGCGATTGATGCACACTCGATTGAAGATCAACAATTGAGCCTGAATCAAGAGTTAATTTATCAGTGTTTAAATCACCTGTTAATGTTAAACTACCAATCTGACTCAGATTAATATTTTCCCATCCAACAATTGATACATTACCAATCGACCCGCTAGATGTTGATGAGCCGATAAGATGAACATTAAGATTAAGAGTATCATTGTCAGACGATCCATCTACACGTGTCAATTTATTACCGCTATCTATCACGGTTAGTTCTGATATATTTGCTCCTTCATTAATAAATAATGTATCGTTCCCATTCCCAAGTCTAATTTGACCACTGATTTTAGAACCGTCATTAAGAGAAATAATTGAATCTGTAATTTCATTTTTTATTGCGAGATCACTAGCTGATGAGACATCTGCACCCTTATTTAAATTTATATAGGTTTTTAAACCTTCTTTACCTGCGGTATAAATACCAGTTCCTGATTCATCATTTTGTCCGATTACCTTACCAAATATGTTAATCTGAGTGCTTCCGGTACCGTTATTGGTTACTTTAATACCATTATCATAACCATTAATGATGCCATTTGTTTGGTTTACTAGTAAATCTGAGGTTGAATCATCATTAGAGACTAAGATTGCTGAGCCGTTATAAGCAGTAATCTTACCTTCACTCAAAATACGGGTAAAACCATCTCCTTGATTAGTGAAATTAATGCCATTTTTAGCACCTTGGATTTCACTATCAGATTCTTGTCTAAATGTTAGATTATTAGCATCAGTATCATTAAAAGCAATTATGGCATCTAAAGTTTGGCTAACTATTTTACCTGCTACTTTAAGCCCCGTTGAACCTTGTCCATGATTAGCAAGATTAACACTATTAAGGTTACCAATTATTTCACTGTCTTTTGTTTGTCCAAACAATAAGTTATTCGTTGATGATTGGCTTATGGCTATAATAGCATCATCATGGTTGCCAATAACTTTTCCAGCTATACTAATTATGGTGGATCTTTGACCATTGTTAACTAGATTAATGCCATGATTGTTACCCTTAATTTCACCACCGGATTGAATTATATTGAGATCCTTAGCGTTAGTATTATTCGTTGCAACTATTCCATCCCCTTCATCACCCATTATCTTACCTAAAGTAGTAATAGATGTTAAACCTTGCCCATTATTTTCAATAGTCATACCATTATGTTTACCGTTGATTTCACCCTCTAATTGGCTAATTTTAAAATCTGTACTACTGACGTTATTAAACGCATAAATAGCATCATTAAGTTTGCCAATAACATTTCCTGATGTATTAATAGATGTGGCACCTTTACCATTATTAATCATATTAATACCATATTGTAAACCTTGAATATTACCACTTAACTGAGAAACAGCTAGATCTCGGGTATTTTGTTCATTAACAGCAGTTATACCATTGTTTTTTGTTCCAATAACTTCATCTGAAGTTGTTATTGCTGTAGAACCCTTTCCTTCATTGCTAATATTAATTCCATTCAAATTACCTTTTATACTACCAGCGGTTTGCATTAAATTAACATCCAGACTATGAGTTTCGTTATTAACAAGTATTCCTTCATTTTCGTTACCTATAACATGTCCAGCAGTGTTGATGAAAGTTGAACCATTTCCTAGATTATTAAAGTAAATACCATTTTTTTTACCAACAATATAACCAGATGATTGTTTAGCTGTTAAATTTTTAGTGTTAATTTGAGTGATGGCATAGATTCCATTTTCTTGTTCGCCAATCACTTGTCCGGAAGTGGCGATAGTTGTTGCACCTGCGCCTTTATGTTCTACATTAATACCATCAAGCTTGCCATGAATATTACCTGCTGGTTGACGAATATTAAGGTCTTTAGTATTAGTTTCATTAACAGCTCTAATCCCATAATTATTTTCGCCTGTAATATCGCCAGATGTGCTAACAATCGTTGAACCATTACCTTTGTTGTTAATATTTATACCATTTGATAGGCCATTAATATTGCCAGCAGATTGATTAATTGTCAGTTCATGAGTATTCACTTCATTAACAGCATATATCCCATCATTTTGATGACCTGTCACTTCACCATTAGTCGTAATTAAGGTTGAACCGTTTCCCTGGTTAGTCATATTAATACCGTTGAGCTCGCCTTTTATACTACCTGTAGATTGACTGACGTTTAAATCGCTCGTATTTATACCACCAATACCAAATATACCATCTTTTTGTTGTCCTTCGACATTACCATAACTATTAATAGATGTTAATCCATTACCATTATTTACAATATTGATGCCATATTGTTTACCCGTAATACTGCCTTTTAATTGGTTGAAAGTTAATTTTTTAGTATTGGCATAATTGTTAATACTCACACCATTTTGCTCACTAGCAGTAACCGTTCCTGAAGTGGTTACAATAGTTACTCCATTACCACTATTGTTGGCATTGATTCCGTTTAACTCTCCATTAATTGAACCATTAGTTTGGGTGACCGATAAATCTTTCGTATTACTGTTATTATTAACAAATATCCCATCATTATTTTCCCCAATAACCTTGGCTGAAGTAGTAATAGCAGTCGACCCATTACCCAAGTTATTAGCTTTGATCCCATTTAAATAACCACTAATAGAACCACTATTTTGTTCAATAGTTATATTATCTGCATTTTGTTCATTGAGAGCATTTATCCCTTCATTTTCATCGCCAATAACTTTCCCTACTGTTGAGATATTTGTATCTTCTTTACCTCTATTGATGATATTGATACCATTTTTTTTACCATGTATGCTTCCTGCTGATTGGGTAACTTTAATACTTTTAGAATCATCGTTATTTACTACAACAATACCATCATTTTCTTCTCCAACAACAGAATCAGAAGTTGTTATTGTTGTTATTCCTCTCCCATTATTAGCAACATTAACTCCATTTAATTTACCATGAATATCGGCTCCAACAATCTCTATAATATTTAAGTCTTGAGCATTAATTGAGTTTGAAGCATGAATACCATCATTTTGTTTACCTGTTACATCACCTCCAATTGAAATATTGGTCGAACCGGTACCATTATGATTAATATTAATACCATTTTTTTCTCCGATAATATCACCAGCAGGTTGATTTATAATTAAGTTATCAACATTAGCATCACTTGTATAAGAATAACCGTCGTCATTAGATTCAACATGGTGTGGAATCGATATCTCAACAGAGTTCTTACGCTGTGTAGCACTCAACAAATGATTTAGATAATCACTACGTTGTGAACTTAATAAAGTTTGATTTGAATAGTGTTGAGTAATTTTTGGGATGCAACGATTATTGTTAAGAGAAGAGTCTGTACATTGCGCATTACTAATGGGTATCATTGCCATAGTTAAACTGGCTACAGATAATAAATTAACTAAAAATAATCGACCTTTTGATTGCGCCTTTTCTGATGTAACAATGAAAGCTTTACGTCTAGCATTCCAAACTAATTTGTATACTTTATTCATTATTTCCTCCCATTCAAATAGACAATTAATTTATGCTGGATTTAACCAGTTTTTATTTGCAAACTTGTACTGAATGAAAATTACTAATTCAGATAAATCACTTTATTAATTAATAAATCAATTAGTGTATTAACGAACAACCATTTATAGATACATGACTTGGAAAAGATTTATGACTTCTTTAATTTTTGACAAAATTCAAGCTTAAAAAGACGTAAAAAATTAGTTGATTTGTTTCATCAAATTACAAATCAATTGCTATACCTCCTAACAATGACTTAAAAATACATAGTTTGAAAAATTTAACCTAAAAAAGACGCACGAAATGAGTTAATTTGTTTTATTGAGTTACAAAACAATTATCATATCGACTTAAGACAATTTACAAATATATAGGACATGGAAAATTTTTTAAGACTTCTTTAGATATTTAAAACACTTTATTCTTTCTAAACTAAGTTATGGGGGATATCTATATAAACAGCAACAGGAAAAGACTAGATAGAGAAATTATCTCTGAATATCCATATATAAAAAGATAATAAAGGATAATTTATATACATTTGTAACATATCGCGCATAAATAGGCAATGAAAATAATAAAAAAACTTAATCAATAGATTATAGTTAACAAAATATCAACTACATTTAAGTCAATTTGTATTGTTGATGAAACTGTAGAGATTTTAGAAAATGATTTACTATAGCTTAATAAAAATGAAAAACTCTTATCAATTTTATTAAATAATAAGACAAATACTATGAATTGATTTCTGCAACTTTTTTTACCTTTATTGAAAATTACCGGATTCACTGCTTAACCTCAGGATTTCTTTGCGATGAATTGAAATTTGAACCGCCATCTTTATCCTTTCCAAAGTTTAGAAAATAGTGACGATAGGAGTAGACTGTTATTATCGAATTTTCATTGATTAAAAAAGAACAAGATTTGGAAGGAATTTGACTCCCTCTAGCTATTGTTTTAACTAAGAGGGATAGAATTGATATTAGAGTTTATTCACTTTAAAATAACTATTCAAAATCTATATCTAAATTAATACCTTAAAGAAAGTTAAAGAAGTCAAGATATAACCACCTGTAATTGCAACACCATAAGGTAATGTAATACCACCCTCTATTTTTTTTAACCATTTATATATAATTGCAATAATTACCAGAGGTAACCCTAAAAATGTAGTCACTGCTAAGAAAAACATTATGCTACTTGTAGGAACAGTTATCAAAAGTACAGTAATTAATTTTATGTCTCCAGCACCTGCAATTTGGCAATAAAACATCAATAAACCACAAACTAAAAATATTCCAGACGCACCATAATTTAGTGCCCCAAGACCAAAAGCATAATTTAACATCGCCAAAGCAAATATAACTATGACAATATAGTTTGAAATTATTCGATATTTTATATCCGTATAACAAGAAATCAACAAACACAACCAAACAGTTAAAATAATAGTGTCATTAAATAATTCTTGATTAATCATTACTGTACTTGTCCTAAAACATGATCTTTACCGTAAACATCGTGCATAGCATTCATCAAAAATTCCACTCTTGGCGCAGTCCAATCTCGGTCAAGGACACTAGATTGGTCTAATTTATAATACCAGCCATTACCTACACCATAAACATCACCATCTTCATTCCAATAAAATAAAAATTCCATGCCCCCATCAAATTTAGTCAATATTCCATTAAGTTTTCTTTGCACTACCGAACCAATTAACTTTTTACCATAAAGTATCTCATTTAAACGACTGCAACCTTTTATACCCCATGTTAGTAAACTTTTATGTTTTGTAATAGCAACACATCCACGATAACGACAATAAATTGAGTGTGCAGCCGCTTTTTCACTTGCTGCACTTTTACCTAGGATAGGTATAGGACTTTCAGTTATGTTGATTGGATCTTTTCTATCATCCTCAGCATCTTTCTCATCTTCATCTTCATTTTCTATGTGTTCAGTTTCACCATTATCATTCCATTCTTCATCATCATCATCCTCTTCATTAATATTTTCATTTAATTTGCCATCGGGTAAATATAAAGTGTTCCCCATTCCAAAAACTTCACCTTCATAGGTTAAATAAGTCAAAAAACCATAACCACCTGTAATTTGTTTTATAGATTGACCAGAAGAAATACCTGAATTAGATTGTACTAAAGCATTATTAATCCTTACTGGTTTAATGGAATAAACACAAGATCTCTGATTTTCTGGACAGAATTTATTGCTTACAGTGACGCCCCAAGCAAATATAGTTCCAGAACGAGTAATAGCATAAGCACTTCGATAACCAACACCCATTGTTCTCACTCGGCTGTCGTTAAAAAAACTTGATGGAATCTGTTGGAGTTTTTGTTTAAATTGTAAATTGTTAAGTCCTGTTTCACCAAGATTTCCTCTTCCCCAAACCCAAACATCGCCCGAAGCAGTTAAAGCATAAGATGTATATTCGTTACAAAAGATATCGATAACCCTTTTACCAGATAAAACTTTGACAGGTGTGGCCACAAAAATGGAATCGGTTCCCACTCCACCTGTTGCTTGTCTGTTATAATTACGGCCCCAACCCCATACGTCACCATTTTCATCAAGTGCAATAATATGATATCTTCCTGCTGCAACTTGCATTATAGTAAGCCCTTCATCAACGAATTTTTGTACTCTCGCCGGCACACTCCTCCAGTGAACGAACGAAACACCATTACCTTGCAGCCCCTGATTTCTATAACCCCAAACCCAAACATCACCATTTTCAACAGTAACCCCTGTATGTATCAGGTTTAGGCGTGTAGTTGCTTTCACGCCTGTTTGGGTTGATAATATTACAGCATCAGTTTCTGAATGGGCTATAGCAGGAAGACAAAAGTAAGTCAAAAACATCACTATTATTCTTATTGATTTCATTTCATTATTACTCCTATTTTAGCCCTATTAATATTCATTCTGATTTTTTTTGATGAATTTTCCAGTTTCAATTCCAATGACTTTACTTATTACAGCGGTCAAAGACTTCCTATCTTTTGCTTCCATTAAGAATATTGGGTTACCGTTCATGCATTTAGTAAACCACTTACCGAACTCAGCTTCATATTGAGCATCAGTTGTTAAATTACTCGCATTAGGATTTAATTTTATATAGTAAATAATTGCACTTTTAGCCTGATTTGTAAGATAACCTTTATCAAAATTCTTCTTATCTCTTAATCCTGATGTTATTGCCTGACAAACACCCTTATCTAAAAAATCATCTCTAAGAACACCTGCACCGGTATCATCTTTACCATCACTAATAATAATCATAACTTTATTGTTGCCATTACCTTTAGCCATTACAGGAACGGTTCTCAATAATGCTGTTATGGTGTCAGTACCTCCCCCTGGCATCCAATTTGTCTTTTTTATACTTGTTAAAATATTATTATTATGATCTCTATCATCACTGAAAGGGATTAAATGAGGGGCAGATTCAAAGTTCTTAACATATTTTCCTTCTGCTATTTCTTTATACATATCATCCGTTACCGTTCTTTCACGAATCATCTTTTTATTCATAAGATTATTACTGTATAACGGTGATTGACACATGCCCATAAAAGGTGAAAATTCCGCAAGTACAGGTGAAATAGGACGCTCAAATGTTATAATATTTTTCTTTGTATCGCTGAATAAAGTATCAATAGTACCTTCTACATCTACTGTTTTAGTGTTAGCAAATGAATAATGTACATCTTTATAATTTCCTGAGAACATGTAATCAAACATTTGAACCACTGCAGCATATTGAGTATTTATGAGGACTCTATTTTTTTCTGGATGATCTTTTCTGTCTGTGCCACAAGCATATTCATGTAAACCATTTTCAATTCGATCTTGATAATCAGTTCTCAAACTACATAAACCAGCATCAACTAATGCTTGATTATTACCATATTCTAAACCTAATGCAGGTCCAATTATTTGTGCATAATAGTTATAATAAGAACTATCCATATAGTAAGTTAACAATTTTCTATGCTTAGGAAAATAATTATTTTTATCCAAATAATCTGTAATAACTTTATCTTTTTTCAGTTTACTCCATTTTGTAAACCCAATATTTTTGTTTGCCCAAAAATTATAATCGATAGAATTATAAGGTTGGTTCATTTTATACATAACAGAACAATCATAACTTTGCCCCCCAGCTGCATTCTTAGTTTGGCTTTCTACTGGGACACCAATATCATAGGGCACTAATGCAAATTGGTATTCTGGATAATCTTTATATTTTTCAATAATGTCTGTTATTGCCTCTTTCATATAGTCAAGACGTCGCTGAGCATTATTATTTGAAGAATAATTATTACAGTTTACATTACTATATTGACATGTTGATGAAGAAGAAAAATCACTGATAAAAGCGAAATCAAATGAATCTCGAATTAGATATTTTCTAGTATTCCCATAGCTTTCTGTTTTATTACCCACAACAATTGGCTGAGGTTGTTGACCATCATGAAGTTTAATCTCAGTAAATTCGTTAAACGCTTGGTTATAGGCGATATAATATTCCTCTTTATCTCCATTATAATCTATTTTAATTTTGGACCCCGGTTCTAATAAATTTGCATCTGACACAGAGTGATCACCAATTTTTTTAGAAATGAAATAATTAATATAATTCAATGCGATTTTTCGATTTTGTTTTTTTGCTTTATCATCAACATTTCTGTTATCTATAGCTATCACCGCTAATGATGCTTCATTAGTAGCCTCAGATATCTTAGCCCGATTGCGCATAGTGTATGCTTGATTAATTGAAAATGCCACACAAGTAAAGATAGCAGGGAGCATAATTGCCATAGATATTGCTACTGCTCCAGAAGTACACTTGAAAAAAGAATCTTTATGATTTCTTATAATTAATTGGCTATTATTGTTCATATTATCGTCTCAAAAGTGTATTTAATAATAAGTAGGACAAATTCTTGAATTGTTACAACGTGACAACACAACAACGTTACTACATAGATTTGGTACGATACCATCTGAGCTTTGTCCAGTATGATTTACCAAATTTAAAAAAAGGCTGTCTTCATTGACAATACACATTGAAACCCGATATAAAGGAATCCAACGCCCACTCAACATATTTGATGAATCTACAAATTTTTGGGCATAAGGAGCAAGTTGTTGGTAATTATTTGAAGGATCGTCCATGGCTGGTAAAGAATTAAAATAGCTTTTAATTGAATTATTACCACATGTACCTTTAGAACAAGATAGAATTTTTTTTCCATAAGTTACTAATTTGGCTTTTTCCAAATCTTCAATATTATCGGGATCTTGTAAAATAAACAGAGCCTCTATTTGTAAAGCAACTTCACGATTATTCAATAATGAGCTTGCTAATTTACTCATCTCATTGACTTGTTGTGAATCAAATAATTCACTAGAAATATAACAAGCATTTCTATTGGCACATAAACCTGCGGAAAGGACCTCCCCAGCTCGTTTGACTTTATCTTTATACAAAGTTGATCTTTCACGAAAAACTGATGCTACAGTATAATTTGCGCGTTCTATTTTATTTTGTAACATAATAGTTGTGTACACATCATAAATAATGAAAACTATGAGTGAAAACAATATGAAACAAAATGCAAACTCAATTGACAATGCTCCATCTTTATTATGGAAAAAGTTTTTAGAATCTTTCATTATTACCAATTTCCTTTGTTTTCCATTTCACTTTTAATAAACTCACGGTAAACGACAGTTTTTCTGGCCAATGCGGTGTCAAGAAAACTAAAAAACTCAGAAAATATAACTGAATATTGATATTTCAAATCAAATAGCAATAAGTTGGTTTCATCAGAAAGTGTTGTTTGACAATTGTTACTGATGATGTCGTTTATTTTTTTACAATACTTTACAGAAACTTCAAAATGATCAGGATTAGCGACATAAGGCCATAAAGGAACTTCAGATTGAATTAAATCTTCGATTTTCTCAGCATAATCGTCTTCTTCTGTGATGGCTACCTGCCTTGTTATTTCAGTAGTCATTAAATCTAAAGCCGAGCCAATAATCATAACTCGGCTAAATTCAAACGCCAACAAAAAAAGAATAAGTAAAAAAGGAAAAATAATGGCAAATTGTATTGAAACAACTCCATTTTTTTGTCTAAAAAAAAATTCCCAATATTTCAACATATTTTTACTCTACTTTGTCTTAAAAATGATTTTTCTTTTTTCTTAATAAAGAAAAAAAAGCTTTCTGTTGATCATCATTCATTACTTTATTGCCAATAATAGCAGCGGCTATTTCTTTTATTTCTGCACTATCACTTGCTTTCTTAAATTTATCAATACTTGGTATAAATTTACGAGTAAAGTCAATTTTCCGTTCTAAAAAATCTTCAATATCTGAATCACGCAAAGCATTTTTTTTATCATAAGGAATATCATCATTGAGACAAATTAAAAAACGCTTGTTGAGTAAATCAAAATTTGTGGCACTGGCGCGCGTGATTTCTGTTAGCATCTTCTTAGCCACTTTAATAGAATAGGGATCTCTATTTATTACAATAAAAATAATGTTAGAAAACGTTATTATTTCTTCAAAATGTTTGAATGATGAAGATAATCCCATATTCTGATCAATAATAGTAATGTTGAATTCACCAGAATGGAGGTCTTTATAGTTCCATGCTTTTTCATTAGTTTCTACTTTAACCTGCAAAGAATTTCCAACATCAATTAATGAACCATCATCAGGTATTGGCATTTCAAACAAAAAATCCGCATTAGAGCTTGTTGTTGCACCTTGTATATAAAGAAGTGGGTAATTGGTTAAATCACTAATTTTCTTGAGTGTATGAACTACCAATGATGAAGTTCCAATTCCGCCTTTACAACCTAAGAAGGTAATAACACTTCCTACTCTTTGACTTGAACCTGGAGGTGTCATGCTTCTTTTATGTAAAATATCTGGAATTTTTTCTAATTGACTATTTTCCAATAAGAAATATATTCCTTTTTTTAATAAAAATTCAGAGAACTGAATTGAATCATAACTACCTATAAGTACTGTTGTCGCTTGAATAGGAATACAACGATTGATATTTTCTGTTATTTGTTCAGCATCATCAGCATTTTGAATGTCTATAATAACTGCATCAAACTGATTCCAATTTGGCGTTTCTTTTAACTCAGATAATGTTAATGAAATAATCTCCATACCCAATATGTTATATAGAAATAGTACAGAACGAACTTTTTCAATTAATTCAGTTCTTTTACTTACAATAGCTACTTTATAGCCAGATATTCTTCCAACAACGAATTCTTGTGAAGGAGAATTTGTTGATGTATCTGTATCTTTTATATTTCCAAATAATTGCATAAGAATCCCAATAACCTTTTATTCAATAAAGCCCATGTCATTAATAAATTTTTCACTTTCGTTAGAAGCTGGTACTGTATTATTTCTTTGCTTATTAATATTGTTTTTAATATTAAAGAAACTATTGATTACATCAGTCCGCTCTATAGTTGGTAATTCAATACTATCAAAACTATTTTTTGGTGTTACTAAATTCACTGTTGCAAAAACTACCATCTCGGATTTAGAACGACTCGTTGTTGAACTTCGCGCTAGTGCACCCAAAATTGGAATATCACTAATAAAAGGAAGACGAGATAATTGCTCCTGATCATTTTCATTAATTAATCCCGCAATGACAAAACTATCACCATCAGATAAATCAATAGTGGATCTTGTTCTTCGAGATGACAACGTAGGAATATTATAGTTATTAAAAGCGTACGAACCAGAAACTGAGCTCACTTCATTTTCCATGAATAATCTTATACGTTTATCATTATTTACTTTTGTACTAATGTTTAACTTAATACCATATTCTTTATAAGTCACATTAGCATCGCCATCTTTGTTTTTAGTTACAATAGGAATCTCACCTCCGACCAAAAACGATGCAGTTTCACCAGAGAGCACAGATAAATTAGGCTGAGCTAATACTTTAGCCAAACGATCATTTTTTACGGCACGGATCATGGTGGTTATATTATGTATGTTTAATCCTTTTTTTATGCCTAATAGTGAAAACTCACCAATAGAATTGACAACAGATTCATTATTTATCATGCTGTCGAGGGTCAAACTTTGCCATTCAATACCTAGGGAATCTGTGAAATCCTTGCTAACTTCAACGAACGTTAATTGCACGTTAACCTGATATTCTTGTATTACTCTGATATTATCGATTATATTGCTGTAAGTATAATAATCTTGGAATGTAATAGGAATACCTCCAGAGCTCCCTTCACTATTGTATTCCGCTCTAATCCGTTCTGCATTTTGCCCAATTGAAGACCCTATAAGGGCCAAAATTTTACCTTTTGTTGTAGTATCTGGTACAGTACCTGATAATATATACACAAATTTACTATTTAACTCCCCACTATCATAACGATCGATTGTTACATTACTATTTGGAAAATTTTGCGCTAATCGATTTGTAATTTGATATAAAAGCGGATCGACATTAATAGTGTCATTAATAATGATATTATTATCGCTATCATAAACAATTAAACTTGCCCTTCCGTTTGATTTTCCATATATAATCAGTGATTTACCACCAACAACCTCATAATTTGCTATACTGTCTTGGCTAATAAAAACGGTCCCGACATTTTCTGGCAACACTAGTGTTTTACTTTGTCCGATTTGTAAATTGTGAATATTAGCAAAAGCCAATGAAGAAAAACCAATAGATAATAAACAGATTAGAGGTTTGAGCACTTTAATAATTGATTTAGTTCTTATTAGCATTCTTAGTTACCTTTTAACAAATTAATTCGTGTTCCTGAAAAAATATCTTTTTCAGATAGAGGCCAATTTTTTTCTTTATCATTTAAGAGACGTAATCCATCTTCAACATTTTTTTTGAAAGTACTTGGGTACATAATAATTGTTGAGTTCGCCATTAATGTTCTTAATAACTTAATTTCCTGATTAGAAAGTTCTAGTTGAATTTTAGGAACATCATTTTTGTTATAAATTTTGTCTAAACCTTCTTCGTGATCAAAGAATAAAATTTTCTTGCCAACAATAATTGGTTTTATGCGATTTTTAACGAAATCACGACCAGGGGAAACAAATTTATTCTCTCTGATATTTGATCCTTTTTCTGTTTCATCAGCATAAAAAACATAAAGATCAACCAGATCGCCTTCTTTAAGATTTTTTACTAAATAAGAATCAAGTGGATCTAATGCAAATGGAAACATATAATTGCCATCTTTTAATGCTAACATCACATAATCTTTTGAAGTTGGGGATACAATAAGACTTTCTTCAAATATAGTATCTTTAGCAATATGGTTTTTTACAACATGAGCATCAATTTCAGCCGCATTAGTTATAAACTTAGGTCTTTCTTTATCAATAGCAACTTCAATTGATTTAAAATAGTAGTCATTTTTCGTCAAGATTGTTTTTTTATCGATATTATGCTTTGCCACAGCAACATTAATGAACTCAGTTTTAGGCTCTTCTTTTTTAGGCGGTTCAATCACCACTATTGGATCTGGTGGCTCAACAGTTGAAGGGGCTGACTTAGTAAAAAGTAAGGCCAGACCCACAACTATCATGGCTAAATATAAAACAATTAATTTTTTATCTTTCATGCAAACTCCACTCCGTACTATATTATTTTTTTACTTTTCCTTTGCACTTATTTCTTTTCTAAATAAAAATCAAACGCGAAACAATGAGCTTTCCCTTTAGAATTAGGTCCAGCATAAAAATCTTTTACTATTGATTTTTGTTTAGTTTTTATTTTAAGAATTAATGTTTTTTCAGCGGTTAAGGTTCCTGTAACTGTTGCAAAATCGCGATCACTACTTGAAATATGTTTGATAATTTGATTAATTCCCTCAGCAGGAAGCGTCACGCCATAAAATGACAATTTAAATTCTGTAGGAGAAATTTTTTCAACTGAATAATTTTTTTTACTTAATTTATTTTCAGTTTCAAAAGTTATCCTACTAAACTTTCCATGTTCCCCAGAACGAACCACTAAGATAGCCAATTGAGTAGATGTTTTTTGAACGGTTTGTTTATTTTGTTTCAGGGAAACAGGTGGAACATTAGTCGATGAGCTAGTCATCTTTGAAGAATCCGTCGCATCTAATTTGGTCATATTTGTTAATTTAGCATTGAAGTCTGACTTAACGGGAGTGACTGACTTAGCTGATTTTATTGATTTAGTTGTATTTTTATCTATAGGGATAATTTTTGCATTTGTATTAGACGCTAACTGTTCTGCTGCTTTCTCAATTGTGTATTGTTTTTGATTATCATTTTGTGAAGATTTAACTTCATTAAACTTAATAGCCTCTATTGGCTCAATTTGTCTTAACTCTTGAACTAAGATATCTGGTTCATTAGATAGTCTATGTGCAACGCAAAATGACTTAGCTAATTGCATTTTATCCAACTTTACTAATGTAAAAAGTAAATTGTGAAGAATGGTTTGATCTCGATATCCTTTAGTATATAAAATATTGAGCTGTTTATAAGCTTCGCTGTATTCTTTATTTAAGATCGATAGCATTGCTAAATTATTAGTAACTTTATTTTCATCATAAAAGTTATCTCTAGCTTCATGAAATGCAAATCTTGCAGCATCATATTGTTTTTTTTTCAGCAATACGATACCTTTTACATTGTATGCTTCACCATTTTTACTATTGATTTCTATTGCCCTATTTAAATATTTTAATGCCGCATCATTGTGACCTAATCTAGATTCAACATGACCGTATAAAATAAGAATACCATCATTTTCGGTATTTTTTATAATAGGATCCAAAACTCTTTTCACAGCATTAAAATCATTAGAAAGATAATAAACTTTAGCAAGTTTATGTCTTGTATCTTCTGTATCTTCACGTTTCAAGCGCTGTTTATACAATTCAATTAAACCACCATAATTTTTTGTTGTTTCGTTAATATAAATTTTTTGTTGTTCATTCATATCATATTTTAATGTACTATTTTGACACCCAACAATAAAAAGTATCACTGAACATACAACCATAAATTTTGGTTCTAATAGCCTACTTGATTTACAGCATCTGGAAAAATAATTCATTATCTCTACATCCTATTAAACGTTGACACAATATTCATAAAAACAGGCCCAGCAATGATCACAAGAACTGGCGCTAGAAAAAATACCATCGTTGGTATAGTCAGCTTAGCAGCAAGCGCAGAAATCTGTTCTTCTATCGTTAACCTCTGCATCTCTCTTATCTCAGCTGATAAATCTAACAGAGCATCATAAATTGAGTTACCATAACTAATACTTCTTTTTAATGTTGCACAAAACATTCTCATTTCTTTGCTAGGCACTTCTCGTTGAATTAGATCAATTGAAAGTTCAATACCATTAACATCCATCATTAAACAAGCTCTTTCTAAAATGGCTGCGATATCTTTATTGATCGGCTTCACTCTTGTACTTAAATATCTAAAACTACTTTCGACTGTCATACCCGATCTAACCATAATCGCCATCATATCAATAACCAAAGGTAAATCTCGTGAAACAATTTTAATCTGTCTTTGTGTTTGTCTTTTAACAAGTATATCCGGAACGATGATGACAAAAATGACAATCAATAACAAAATAATCAATAATACATTTGGATTAATTTCAATAAGTTTGGAGATTTCATTTATCAAATAAAAAATCGAAAATACAATAATAATGGCATAAACTTTCCAGCTATTTTTATCCTGAAAACTTCTTAAAAAGCTTATAGATACACTGTTTTTTGCAACAATTTTTTCAAAAGCAACATTTTTCTCATTCACGCGTTTTTTAGAAGACTTTCTTTCTTGACTTTCATTATTGAGTAGTAAAGCAACCCTTTCTCGATTGCGATAAAGCAAATAGATATTAAACAACTGTCTACAGCCAACAACGATAAGAAAGAACGAGATTGTTATATTTAATAAGATATTCATAATTTAAATAATTTTATTAATCCAGTTTTTGATAATTAGAAAACCAATAACAACACTGCCTATAACATAGTAAATAATATAATGACCCCCATCAGTGTTTACTAAAAAGTTATAATTTTCTTTTGAGACAAGCCTGAGTAGTCCAATAAAAAGAAAAGGCATAGCACCTAAAATCCACATGGTCATTCTTAATTCAGCCGTTTTACCATCTCTAGTTTTAGCCATAATTCGATTGTCTGTTAACATTTTACTTAATCGGCTAAAAATCTCTTTTAGTTCGCCACCACTATCAAGATTAACCATTACCGTTAAAACAAAAAAATAATATTCAGGAAAAGGAAGCTGTAGATAAGAATTGATCAATACATTTTCGACGCTATCCCCTACTTCCAATCTATCACTAACCTCTTTCAACGTTTTGCCAACTACTCCTTCAATATTAGCCCCACAAGTTTTGAAGGTTGTAGCAATTGCATAACCAGAAGCAACAAGACCTGTAATAATATTTAATGCTTCTGGAAAATTATTATAAAACTCTGTTTTAAGCCTTTTTTTTCTATAAATACAAATGACTGCTATAGTAAAAATAAGACTTAAAGGGATTACTAGGTAGTTGTCATAACCTACATATTTCTTATTTAAAATAATACCTGCAACTGTTCCTATTAAAATGTAAATTATCGTTCTAGATTTTGATTGTCCCGTCATTAATAGACGAAGATTAAATTTGATCCAAGCGTTAATACCAAAGACAACTTGATCTGAAAAAGATTGTTCTCGACCAGGGACTTGATTTTCAATCAAATTCGATAATGATATACTTTTAGGTTCAATATTATTGAAAACCTGTAAACGTTCCCTACGACGACGCAATGAAAAAAGGTTCATAAGAGCAGCGAAAATAAGAGCTATCGAAAGTATAATAATCATTATTCAATTCCCATGGCACTAAACATCAGTTTTTCTAAAATATTTGACATTTCATAATATTGAGCACTTTCATAAAGAGCTGAACGTTTAACTAATCCATTACAAACAAATTCGCCTTGAATTTTCCCATGAGGATCCCTTTCGTCATTAACGCGAAATTCAAATACGTCTTGAGTAACAATATTACCCGATTCTAATCCAATAACCTCTGTAATACTCATCACTTTCCGTTGACCATCGGGTAGACGTGAGACTTGGATAATAAAATTTATAGATGAACTAATGTAACGCTTAATTGCAGCAATAGGTAATTCAGACTGAGCCATAATAATCATACTTTCCAAACGCGCTAATGCATCTTTAGCCGTATTAGCATGAAGTGTTGACATTGAACCACTATGACCGGTGTTCATGGCTTGTAGCATTTCAAATGCTTCTTCACCACGACACTCCCCTAAAATAATCCTATCTGGTCTCATACGCAGGGCATTAATTAAGAGATCACGCATGGTTACTTTGCCACGCCCATCTTCACCACCACTTTTAGTTTCCATTCTAACTACATGTTCTTGTTGAAGTCTTAATTCTGCGGCGTCTTCAAGTGTGATGGTACGTTCATGTTCACCAATAAATCCAGAGAGGGCATTAAGCATTGTTGTTTTACCTGACCCCGTTCCACCCGATATAATAATATTCATACGACAACGAGCAGCAATCACTAAAAAATTAGCCATATGTTCGTTCAATGAACCGAATTTAATTAAATCATGAAATGTTCGGTGACCATTACCGAATTTACGAATTGACATTGATGTACCATCAATGGCTATTGGAGGAATAACAACATTAAGACGACTGCCATCAGGCATCCTTGAATCGACTAAAGGGTGCGATTCATCAATATTTTTTCCTACTTTATTTACGAGTCGTCTTGCAATATCTAGTAATTGTCGTTCGCTAATAAAAAATTTATCAGTTTTACTAAGAATTCCGCCTCGCTCAATATAAATACTATCAGGACCATTAACTAAAATATCATTAACCGTTTCATCTTTCATTAAAGAGTCAATTGGTCCATAACCCACGATCTCATCACAGATCATACCGGCTAATACATTTGATTCATCTGCTGTAATATAAGCACTACCTGAATTGATGATATCTCGGATTATAGTTTGTATTTCACGTAAAACTCGGTTAGGTTCTTTTTTAAATTGATCAATTAAATCAAGATCTAGGACTTGAAATACTAAATCACGAACCTTTCCCCACTCGTTAGAAAACTTAAATTGTTCATTAGCCATAGCGTTTTTGTTCGAGCCCCTAACTAACAAAAGCTACTTGCAATATATTGTATCAGCAACTTTTATCTTATAAATTGAAATGATATTAAACTATTCAACATCAATATCTTTTGTATAAAGAAAGAGATACTAGAATAGTAATTAAGCAATGATCCCATTTAACTCAAATGAATCAAATGCTTTCCCTAAAACATCATGAACCGTATAGAATTTTTATCGAAAGTACTAAAAACATTGCTGAAATATTTAAAACAATGATTGTATATATATTCGCAGTTATATTGCGTTTATTTTTTGGTAAATCCACTTGTAAATTCAGCAACTTTACACAATCAGCTAACTGATAAACATAGTAATTCTTTTTAAATTTACGGTTTCTTTATAATTATTTTACTTTATTATTGTAAACTTTTCACATTATATGCGAAATAGTATAAATTTGCTAGTGCTAAATGTAAATTTTATTTAAATTTTTACAAAAATTAAATCAATATAAAACATGAGCTTAATTGTAAAAATAATAGAATCCTTGTTATTTAGTAAAAATAATAGTGATTATATGAAATTTTATTGAAAATTTATTGGGTGGTCATCTGGTTGTTAGGATAATTAAGCTATTTACAATATTAAAATTATTAAGAAATTTAGATATATCTCTAAGTTATTATGAGTTGAAAATAGGCAATATAAAATGTGAGCTATCAATTAGTAAATTTGAGTATAAATAAATTAAAAGAAATGCAATTTTCACAATAATAAACTTAGGACTTAAGCTTATTATGCTAACCGTTAATAATACTTATTTTATTTTTCGACAGTTTATTTTTCATCTTGAAGCAAGCATAAATTACCTTAAAATAATAAACCACCCCTTATAAAGGCGTGGCTTATATCACTATAACAATAAGTATTGCTAATTAAGAAATGATATTAGACAACTTAGTGCTCAATTTATCAAATACATTACTTAACATATCATAAACTGGGCCAC
>NZ_JAFNMX010000004.1:182555-227536 GCF_026537015.1 Gilliamella sp. B2887
GTTTTATTTAATTATTAAAGTAAAAATAATTTTCTCAATAAACTATTTCGCTAAAACATCATCGATTGTTTAAATTACATAAGAGGGAAAAAGGAGCGGCAAAGATATAAGCTTTAAAATGGCTGACAAATCAATTTTAAAAAAACTAAAAATTCAATATTTAACACTTAGGTTTATTCTTCATTTTAAAGCAAGCATAAATTACTTTAAAATAATAAACCACCCCTTATATAAAGGCGTGGTTTATATCACTATAACAAATATTTATAATTAAGAAATGATATTAGATAATTTACTATTCAATGTATTAAATACATTAGTTAACATATCATGAACTGGTCCACCTGAACTATTAAAAATAACTAAAATCACAGATGAAACACCTGCAGCAACAATTGCATATTCTATTGCAGTTACGCCACGCTCATTTTTGATGAATTTGTTTGCAAAATTTCTTACTTGTGCACGAACCGCTGATAAGTACATCATAATAACTTTCTCCTTAAATATTTACATTTTTTAAAATTATTTTTTCACTTTCTTAACTGAAAGTTTTCACATTATATGCGAATTCATATTAAATTGCCAGCAAGAAATGCAATTTTATTTTAATTTTTTTTATCAATTTAATGAACAATATAATGAATTCAACAAACAAAAAGCGCCTTAAAATCATAAGGTAAATAGGTATCGTCTTAAATAGACATTGGAAGTTTTATTTAATTATTAAAGTAAAAATAATTTTCTCAATAAACTATTTCGCTAAAACATCATTCGATTGTTTAAATTACATAAGAGGGAAAAAGGAGCGGCAAAGATATAAGCTATAAAATGGCTGACAAATCAATTTTAAAAAACCAAAAATTCAATATATTATACGTAATACTTAGTTTTATCCTTCATCTTAAAGAAAGCATAAATTACCTTAAAATAATAAACCACCCATTTATAAAGGGTGGTTAAATTAATATAATAATTATTGCTTATTGAACAATTATATTTACCAATTTAGATTTCAACTCAAAAAATATATTTTCTAACATATTGTGAACAGCACCATCATCTCGATTAAATATAGTCAAAGCCACCGCCGAAACCCCTGCAGCAACCGCTGCATATTCAATAGCGGTTACACCACGTTCATTTTTGATGAATTTATTTGCAAAATTTCTTACTTGTGCTCGAACTGCTGATAAGTACATCATAATAACTTTCTCCTTAAATATTTACATTTTTTTTAATATTTATTTACTTTATTTGTAAAGTCTTTTGCATTATATGCGCTTTAATATAACTTTACCAGTGCTAATAAAAAAATTACAACAGATATGAGTAATAAATATTTATGAATTAGTTAAAAATGAATTGAAACTAATTTTTTAGTTTGCCAGAGTAACAAGCAGACATCTTTGATGAAATAAAGATGTTAACAAAAATACAGTTAAAATTTTCATATAGTTAAAAGTATAAAAGATACTTACAATTTATTGAATAATGAATAATTTTAAAGAGGAAAATAAAAATGATAAATTAAGATAGTCATATCAATAAATTAAACTTATCTTTTCTAATCGTTATTTCTATCTACTTTAACGTTAAGAAAAGTTATACAAATAAGTATACAAACTTAGATGACAATACTTAATTTATCTTTTAGTTTATTAAATAATTCAGTTAAGGCATTTTTAGCTGGACCATCATCAAAAAAAAGAACTGTAACTATCATTGTAAGTACTGATATTATAATTATGTATTCGATCGTATGCACTCCATGTTCATTTTTTATAAATTTAATTCCACTCAATTTTAGTCGTGTAAGTATTGCTGAGATGTTCATAATAACAATGCTCCATTTATTAACTTACCGTTTATTTTTTCTTTCGCTTTTTAGGTTTTGCAAATATTATGCTAATTACCGTAAAGTACTTAGTAATAATGAATTTAAAATAATAGAAATGATAAAAAAATTTAAGGATACAAAGATATAAAAAACAACAAAATCAAAGATAATTTTTATGGAATAAAAATTTTAAATTTCAATACAACTGATATGACATATATATGTGATATATCAAGATCAGTTTATCAAATTCTGATGAAAAGAAGTTTAACAAGATTTTTGTTATCTAAAAAACGTTTATTCGCAATTTAATATTCTTAGGTGGATAGTTAGAGTAGGAAATACATTCCAAATCTAAACAAGTAACCATTTGAATATAAATAATTATCCTTTATTATCTACTATGTTGATCCATTTTTTAGATTAACGCTTCATGTTTTTTAATGAAGTGTTTAGGATTTCCATAGACTCAAGTAAAAAATAATTTTATTACTAATTCTCATATCGTTATTTTATGGCACAAAACCATTTACTGACATGCTATTTTATCAATAAAATAAACTTATCCAGTAATATATAGGTCGATGCAAAATAAATGAAAGACAAGTCTATACTATCTTCATTAAAATCAATAATGTTTGAAGTTTTAATTTATTTGAGTTCATTTCATAAAGCCCGTTTTCGTCCAGCTTGAAAAGTATAGAAGAATGATACTATATGAAAGTTTAAACAGATAAACATTATAGACTTTTTCATTCATTATCAATTTTTCAAAACATACTATGTCCTTCTAAACATTCTGTATTAAAGTCTAATAGTGTCAATTTTATTATTAGTACATACTAAAATGAGGTTACAACTTTGCGTTACATGAAACACGTTGATTAAAAGAAACATAATCAGTGTTTCATTATGATTAAATCATCGTAAATAAAGAGAGTTAATGAGTTCAGTAAGATATCGTTCCAAAAGACAAGTTATTATTAAATATAATAAACAAATTTGTATCATTAATTAATGTTTGGAAAATGACTACCATAGTTAACTTTTATCAACTTCTTTAATAAAAAATATCAATAAGTTAACCTATAAAATAACATTAGAAAAGACTAAATTAGATAATACACACCTTCATACTTAATTTAAAAAACGATGCACTTAAAAATAGGAATTATTTATTTTACATCCAGATATATTTCAGTGTTTTTGCAAAAAAATGAGAGATACAACACACCAATTATCTGGATTCGTAGGCGTTGCTAAAAGTCTATAGATAAACATTTGGAGCGGGAAACGAGGTTCGAACTCGCGACCTCAACCTTGGCAAGGTTGCGCTCTACCAACTGAGCTATTCCCGCTTACTGGAATACTTCGAAAGAAGTGGAAGCATTATACAAAATTTTTTGTATCTGGCAACCACTTTTGACGTTATTTTTTAGTTTTCCAGCTAAGTGATTCAAATACTCCAAAAATAAAAAGACGAAGTGCTTTAAATTTATCCTCTTGTTTCTCTTTATTAGTCATTGTTGATTGTAGCATGTAGGCCTGTAAACCATGAGTTATGGTAAAAGCAGCTAAACCAACATATGCGACAATATTAGCTGGTCTTGGGAAAGGATGAATCAAATTAAATAATAAAAATAACCACATTATGGTGTATAAAAATTTACCAATAAATATAAACATTAATTGTCTTCTCTTATAAAAAGATAACTGCGAACTTGCCCAACAATTTTTTCTCGATGTAATTGCCAACTAGTAGGAATATTACTCATTAGTTCGAGATCTTTTTCTGTTTCAATATAAATATATGCAGATGATTTCAACCAATCATGATCTTCTAGCTGAATAATCGTTTGGGCAACCAGTGATTGATAAAAAGGGGGATCAATAAACACAATATCAAACTGCTTTTTAGCAGGTTGATCAAGCCATGTTAGCGTATTAGTGTGATAAATATCAATTGCATCACAAGCAATAAGCTGTTTATTTTTCTTAAGTAACTGTGCAACTTGTTTATCTTTTTCAAGTAAAATTACATTTTTTGCACCTCTTGATGCTGCTTCAAAGCCTAAAGAGCCACTACCTGAAAAACAATCTAAACAATCACTATCATATATAACTGGCATTAACCAATTATATAAAGTTTCTTTAACTCTATCAGTCGTAGGTCGTAGACCTTGTTTATCGAGCACGGACAATTTACGCCCACGCCATTTTCCACCAATAATTCTTATAGAACCATTCATACTAAATTCCTTACTAGAATAGTTCCTGAGTGTTACCTTGAGAATCGGTCACACTAGTCTCTACTTCTTGAGTTGTATAAGATGTTGGTTCAGTACCTTTAATAAAATATTCAGACAATGTTTTAGAGCCTGATTGAGGTAATAATCCTGTCTTTTGATCAATGGTTACAGATATAACATTGTCCGGTTTTGTATCTTCTTTTATAGGTACATTTTGCAAGGCAACTTTCATATAATCAATCCAAACTGGATTTGCTGTCACTGACCCAGCTTCCGCTCGAATAGTTCGGCCTAAATTGCGCCGATGATCATCAAATCCCATCCATACAGTTGTTACAATATTGCCACCAAAGCCAGAAAACCAAACATCCTTAGATGCATTTGTGGTACCTGTTTTACCTCCCACATCTTTTCGACCTAATACTTTTACTCGCCAGGCTGTACCTTGCCAATCAGCCCCTCCAAATACAATTGATCTTAGTCCATCTTTCATAATAAAAGCTAAGCCACTATTGATCGTATGTGGTGCATATTGTGATGTAACATCTATAGTTTTATTATCTGAATTGATATTTGGTAATACCATAGTATCATCTGATTTAAGATTAGCTTGTTCAGGTTCTTCATTATCTGATTCGTTTATTTCATTCTCAACATTATTTAGTGATATTGGCGTTGACCCTGTATTAATAACCCCATCAGTACAATTTTTACATGCAATCAAAGGTTGATGTTGATAAATAACACCACTACCATTATTTTCCTCAATTTTTTCAATTAAATAAGGTGAAATTAAATATCCACCGTTGACAATCACTGAGTAAGCTCTAGCTACTTGCAAGGGTGTAAATGATGCAGAACCTAAAGCTAATGATTCATTAAGAGAGATATTTTCTTTTGGAAATCCAAATCTTTCTAAATAATTTGCTACATATTTAATACCTACAGCTCGTAGCGCTCTAACCATCATTACATTTTTAGACATCCCTAAACCAATTCTTAAACGTAATGGTCCAGCATAATTTGGTGGAGAATTTTTAGGCCTCCAAGTCGCACTTCCTGTCGAACGAACAATGGGTGCATCATTGAGTAGTGTCGCCATAGTTAAACCTTTTTCCAATGTAGATGTATAGATAAAAGGTTTAATATTTGATCCTAATTGACGAAGAGCTTGAGTAGCACGATTAAATTTACTTAAATAAAAATCATAACCGCCAACAATCGCTTTGATAGCCCCATTGTCTGAATCCAGTGAAACTAACGCAGCGTTGACTGCTGGAATTTGTGCTAACGCCCATTTATCATTTGTTTTCTTAACCCATATGAGTTGCCCTGATTTTAATGTATCAGATACTTTTTTCGGAAAAGCGCCTTGTTGAGTATCACTAATAAATGGACGAGCCCATTTCATATCTTGGAATGATATAACGATTTTAGATTTATCGGTTAAAACTACATTTGCTTCTGAATCAGAAGATTGAATAACAACACCAGGACACATACCACTATAGCAAGTATATTTTTTTAGCGTTATTTGAATTTGTTCATCATTCCACGCCTTTTCGTTATTTTTCCATAATGTTTTTTCAGGACCACGATAACCATGTCTTATATCATAATCAATAATATTTTTTTGTACGGCTTGCTCTGCTGCTATCTGGTCAGTTTTAGATATAGTTGTATAGACTTTATAGCCATCAGTATAAGCATTTTCACCAAATTTATCATACATAAACTGCCTTGCCATTTCTGCAATATATGGAGCTGAAAATTCGATCTGTGGTGAATGATAACTTACATTAATTGGTTTACTAATTGCCTCATTGTATTGTGCTTGAGTAATATACGATTGATCTAACATACGACCTAAAACCCAGTTACGTCTGGTCAGTGCTCGATCAGGATGTGAAATAGGATTATAAGCTGAAGGCGCATTTGGCAAACCAGCTAACAATGCCGCTTCATCGATGGTTAACTGATCTGGAGTTTTACCAAAAAAAGTATAAGATGCGGCGGCAACACCATATGCTCTAGAACCAAAGTTGATCATATTTAAATAAAGTGTCATGATTTCTTCTTTGGTAAGCTCTTTTTCCATACGAATAGCCAAAATAATTTCTCTAGCTTTTCGTGCAATACTTTTTTCTGGTGTTAAGAAAAAGTTTTTTGCAACTTGCTGGGTTATAGTGCTACCCCCTTGCGAAAACCCTTTTTGTTTCAAGCCTATGTACATTGCTCGAACAATACCAATCGGATCGATACCAAAATGCTCATGAAATCTCGCATCTTCGGTTGCAATCACGGCATTAACAACAACTGGTGGGATTTCATTGTATTTTAATGGTGTTCGTCGACGCTCACCAAAGATAGCAATAAGTTCTCCATCT
Organism: Gilliamella sp. B2887; assembly: GCF_026537015.1. Taxonomy (NCBI): domain Bacteria; kingdom Pseudomonadati; phylum Pseudomonadota; class Gammaproteobacteria; order Orbales; family Orbaceae; genus Gilliamella; species Gilliamella sp. B2887. Next base: position 189,032 of record NZ_JAFNMX010000004.1, read on the forward strand.
TTGCTCAAAATTTGCAGGGGTGTTTGCAACCTTACATCTTTTAAGGTTGTAACATCAGGCAAGTCTTTTGAATAATAAGTATAACCAGCAATTGCTATGGCTAAAGCACATAGAAAACAGCCGATAAAAAACTTAAGAAAAAATTTTAACGCTTTAATTATTATCACAAATTATTCCTAGCTAAATTTTCAAAGGAAAATGTAAGGGTAACTAAGGCATTTTTGTTACCCCTGTAAATAATTTTACACTTAGTTTTTATTAACATTGATATGATGAATTTAATATCCTTGTTATAAAGAAAATATGTTAATCACTCATAAAAAATTACTGCAATTATGCGTATTATCTCCCATATTTAGCTTAATTTTAAGCAATTTTTACTCCCATCATTTATTAATTGTGTTTTATTTGAACCGAGTTTTTATCATGTGGAGAACTAAATTAACCCTATCCTTACAACAAATCATTATAGTATCAATAATTTATTTAATTCTAGTTATTGAATGCCTATTAAAATTTTCTGATACATTATTAAATAACTACACTTTTATTATCCTATTGTTTTTAATAAATGAATGGTGGCGAAGCATTGGTTGTTGCAAAAAAATCAAAGGAGAATTTGCAGTATTTCATCATATCAATCAGATCTATTGGTTTAAACAACGGTGGTATATAAGACATAATCCCATAATACTCCGTTACATTATTATTTTGAATTTGCAATCACGCAGAACCAATAAACGTCATACACTATTTTTAATGTCAGATAATTTTTCCCCTAGTGACTGGCGTACTTTACGTTATTATCTTTATCAAATTAGGTTGACCTGTTAAATCATATCGTTAGCCTGCAACTTTTTATCAAAAAAAGATCAATGGGATTTTTTTATCCAATATTGATAAGGTTTAGATTCTAGTTGTAATGCAAGTAGTTCATGATCCATATATCTGCAAAAACTCGGTATATCACGAGTAGTGGAAAAATCATCAGCAATCACATAGAGTACTTGTCCTATAGCCAGCTCTCTAATAGCTTTTCGAACCAGCATGATAGGCTCTGGGCAACGTAATCCCAGAGTATCAAGTTTTTTATCAAAAGTTAGAGTCATAAAATATAATTAGATTAATTTATAGTAATAAATTACTTAAATAATGGGGTACGGCATCATCAACATTTGAACCAATTACCTCTAATTGTGGTAGTTTTTGGCGTAAATCTAAACTAGCATTTTGCATAATACAACCTTTTCCTGCCATTTTTAACATTTCAAAATCATTCATGCCATCACCAAAAGCAATACTATCTTTTAGAGCGAAACCAAGTTTTTCAACTACCTTTTTTAGAGCACTGCCTTTTGATACATTTTCAGCCATAATTTCAAGACAATTTAAAGACGAAAAAGTAATGCTGATTTTACTACCATACTTTTTAACAAGCCTATTTTTTAGTTCAGCTAAATGTGGATGTAATGAATCACTACTGGTTGTAAAGTAAATTTTAGCAATATCATCGGTTTCAAAATCAGAAGGATTAAAATATTCATAAGTGAAATCTGTATCTCTATAAAAACTTAAAGAGTATGCATCTTCTTTATTAATCAGCCAATTATCACCACGGTAAACATGAGTATAAACTAATGGATCATTAATGCATTCTTTTGCGACTTCACATGCTAAAGTTGGCTCAAGACTTTGGCTAAAAATTAAATTGCCTGAGCTATCATGCACTCTAGCACCATTAGAAGTAATCATAAAAGCATCAATTTCCATATTTTCTCGCATTTGTGCTACATCAATATGATGTCGCCCTGTGGCAAAAACAAAATGGATATTTTTTTTTCGCAAAGCTTGAAGAACTTGTTTAGTATAAGGTGATAAGCTATGCTCAGGAGTTAATAAAGTGCCATCTAAATCGGAAGCTACAACACGAAACATAATATTCTCTACTTTTATAATAATTTGTAATGATGATGACTAAAAAAACTAAACATTGAAACAACAAATTCCGTTTCAAAGTAAACCATATAATCATAAACTCTGTATGATACAACTCTGATAGCATTTACTCAACTAATTGTGGTGTGATAAAAATAACAAGTTCTTTTTTCTGCTGTTTTTTACCTTTATATTTGAACAAGTGACCTATAATCGGAAGCTCGCTCACGCTTGGAACATTTCGTTTAATATTATCGCTAGTTTGTTGAAAAATACCACCCAAAACAAGAGTCTCGCCATTATTGACTATCACTTGGGTTTTAATTTCTTGGGTGTCAATAGCCAATGCTTCTCCTCCTTCGCTACGTTTAATTGCGCGACCTGCGGTGTTTTGAGTAATAAATAAATCTAAAAGCATTTGATTTTCAGATAGTATTTTAGGCGTCACCTCTAATCCTAAAACCGCTTGCTTAAACTCAATCGATGTTGCTCCATTACTACCATTTGAGACTTCGTAAGGAATTTCCGTGCCTTGCTTTATTGACGCCATATTCTGGTTAGATGTTAATAAATTAGGACTGGCGATAATTTCAACTTGATTTTCAGACTCTAATGCTGATAGTTCTAAATTAAGCAAACTACCCGAAATTTTAGCTAAATTAAAACCTATGGTTGATGTGGAGTTAGTAATACCTAACCCTACATCAAACTTACCTAATAATTGCGATGATCGTCCTAAATAGCCCCATTTAATACCCAATTCGTTCAAACCTTCATTACTCATTGTTACAATATGAGCGGATATATGTACTTGTGGCATTGGTTTATCAATGGACTTAATCAAGTTGTTAATTGCTTTAAACTGCTTTGGCAAATCCATAATAATTAGTGAATTGGTTCGTTTATCCATGATAACTTTGCCCCGTTCAGATAATAACCCATTCTGTAATATGGTTTCATTTAACGTTGTAAGATCAGCATGTTTAATTACGATAGACAAAGATTCCAATGGTTGTTTTTGCTCTTGTTGCTTTAATTCTGATTGCCGTTTTTGTTCTAAAATTTCGGGATCGACAGCTTTGGAAATAAATAAAATATTATCATCCATTGTAGCTTGTAAATTGGCCGAATCTAAAATAATACTTAATGCTTTTTGCCAATCTATGTTTTGCAGTTTAATTGTCTGTTTTATTGATAAATTTTCACCCATAATAAGATTCATTTGTTTACAATCAGCTAAAGATTGCAAAATAATAGCAATATCTGTTTGATAAAAATTCAATGAAATCAATTTATTATTGTAAAGCTCAGGATTAGAAGATAAATTAAAATGTAATTGATTTTCGTTAGCACTAACCGTACATATCATGATAATCAGAGAGATGAAAAAGCTTGTTGTTACATTCAATAATAGATGTTGACATTGCTGGAACAATTGTCGTTTTTTTGTCTGTATATCTTTAAGATTCATTTAATGACATCATCCATTCGATAGTTTCATTACAATAATCTGTCAAATTTGCTTGCCACACAATTTTATGGTTTTGCCAAGATTGAACAAACCAGGGAAATAATACGTGAGACGGAACCTCATGATTTATGGCTAGCCAATGATTCTCTGAATAAAGCCAAATTTGCGGGTAATAATGGCTCTTTTGTTTAATAAAGCCTTTAAATCGCCAAGCTTGTATCTGTTTTAATAATATCTCTTTCTGTTCGTTACATGATATCTGCGTTGGTTTAACAAATGGATCCCGATTAAAATTTAATTCAGCAATGGCATTAAAACAATGAGTAATCAATAATAAACTAATTATAGATAAGTTTGACTTCATTCCATTTTCCTTTTAAATAATAAGGTAAATATAATTTGTAAATAAGATTCCTGTTTAATCATCTTTAAATCTCGAAAATTCAAATAATAATCTTTATTCAGCTCTGAGATTAAATTCATAAAATCAATAAATTCACCGTTTAGTTCAATATCCCAATTAATTGTTTCCTCGGTTTGATAATGTTTGAAGGCATTTAATACTAAATGATTTCGTTCAATATATTGAGCAAATTCACTTTGATTGATCATAGTCAATGAACTGTTTTGCCCAAATCGATAAAGCATAAGCCTTGATTGTAACGATACTATTTGTAATTGTTTTTGTTGATATAATTTTTGTTGCTCTTCTGATTGGTTACTTATATCGTGAATAAATAACAGATAACCGGTAATAAAAGTAACCAAAAGTAACAAAATACAGATTAAATATTGTTGCCAAAGTGGGCGATTGTAAAAATCACTATTCATTTAGGTCAATATCCATTTCAAAAGACAAACTGCTTTTATTATTAGCAATCATTTTAATTTGGCTTTTACTGACGTTTTTATGTTGTAAAAGATTTAAGTTAAAATTAGTGAGTTCAATATAGTTAAAACTATGCCCTCTTATTGTTATGTTATCGAGTTCATAATTGAACGAAGTTAACCAAATATTTGAAGGTAATTGTAATGAAATTAAGATTAATGATTGATGGATTTGTCTTTGACTTATTGAGGGATTAGGCAAATAATTCAATAATTGCTCATTTAACTTTTGCTCAATAAGTTGTAAATGTGTAACATTGGTTTTATAGCGGGTTAATTTTGTATGGGCTTGCCGCCACATATAACAAAATAAACAACTCATGACGCCAATCAAACATACAATTACAATTGATAAATACAATTTTTGCTTTTTATATTGGCTTTGTCTCCATGGTAAAAAATTGAATTTTTTATTATCAATTGTGTAACCAATAAAATTTATTACACATTCATTTTCCTTAAATAATCTAATCCAGCTATTAACATAATCTCGCTCACAAATTGCAACCATAATTTGGTTCTGGTTCTGTTTATCAGCCAAAAAAATAAAATCATAAAAGACATGTTTAGCTGACACTCCAAATAATTTATAGATCGAAGCCTCAATATACAAAGCAATTTCGTTAATTTGCAATTTAACATCAGGTCTTGTTAACTTGGTTAATTGAATATAGGTATCAGAAAGGTTTATTTCATATTTTGTATATTTAGGTAATTTTGCTTGTAGTTGACTAACTAAAATATCAATATCATTGAAATTTTGATAATGATATTCAATTAAATTGCCGTAACGGGAAAACGCTAATCGCCCATTAGATTGATTTATCTTATATCTTATAATATTGGATTCGACATGAATTACGACCTGACATTTATCTAATATTTTCATTGATTGACTGACCATAAAAATAATTTCATCCATAAATCATAGTCACATTAAGCAATATGAATACGAATAAAAGGAGTTTTTGTGATACATTATCCAAAAAACGTTTAAAATTAAATCGAACAAAGCTAATTTTGCAGAAAATTAAAAAAAAAGGTTGACTGAAATAAGGCGTGCCTTATAATGCACATCCACACGGTAAGGGTGATTAGCTCAGTTGGGAGAGCACCTCCCTTACAAGGAGGGGGTCACTGGTTCGAACCCGGTATCACCCACCAATCTTTACCGTGACGTTTTAGAAATAAAACACTTGGGGTGATTAGCTCAGTTGGGAGAGCACCTCCCTTACAAGGAGGGGGTCACTGGTTCGAACCCGGTATCACCCACCACTTTTGTCAGTTTTCTACATGGGTTGTTAGCTCAGTCGGTAGAGCAGCGGACTTTTAATCCGTTTGTCGAGCGTTCGAATCGCTCACGACCCACCACTTTTTTATCTTTCTTTTTTAAGATTTTATTCAATAAGTCAGTATATTGATCTATAAAAGTACAAGCATTTAACTAATTTGCTTGGAATAAATCTGATTAACATTAAGTGTCTGCACTGAAATCATAAAAAATACGATGTTTTTAATTATAAGGATCCGAACCCATCTATCATTTTTCTATTTTAAAATAAATATTAACAATGATTAATTAATCGCTAATATGTTTGGATTTGATGAATTAATATTCAACTATTTTTAATCAACGCGAATATTGCCCAAAAGGTTAAGTACACGTTATATCAAACAGTCAAACTTACATCTTTTCTACAAAAGTATTGTTTAAAATCAATTCTATTTAATCAGCGTATCTACAATATTAAATATTTTATTGTTCACTTATAATCTTGACTTTTTCAATCAACAATAAATCAACTAACGATCTAAAGAGATATCATGTAAAATGTATCAATATCAAAAGGATATGATTAAGGAAATAATATGAAAAAGTTAGTGTTATTGGGATTGATTATGATCAATTTGTTGACTGCTTGTAGTTCTAATTCTAATTATAATGAAGTTGAAACTTATAACAATAAAGAAGTGTTATACAAAAAAGCAGTTATATTACAGGATGCTGCAGCACAATTTGCATTAGGTGCGAATTACTATTTTGGACAAAATGGTTATACGAAAGATTATGACCAAGCTAAAAAATGGTTTGAAGCATCAGCCAAACAGGGATATACATCATCTCAATATAATTTAGGTCTTATGTATAATAAGGGAGAAGGAGTAAAACGTGATTATAAAAAAGCAATAATGTACTATGAACAAGCCGCACAGGCTAACTTTATAAGAGCGCAAAATAATTTAGGCTTAATATATTATGAAGGTAAAGCTGTTCCACAAGATTTAGATAAAGCGAAACTGTGGTTTGAAAAAGCAGCCAATCAAGGACATCTAAAATCTCAAGCTGCATTAGCGAGCATATATTTATTAAATGATAAAAACTATCCTAAAGGATTGGAATTACTTAAAAAAGGACTAAAAGCCAATAACCCTCAAGCACAATTATTAATGGGTGTGTTGTATGATAATGGAACAGCAGTATCAAAAGATAAAAATAAAGCAAAAAAATATTATAGTTTAGCTTGCAAAAACGGGGTACAAAAAGCGTGTGAACTTTCCAAAAATATTCATTGATAATTGAATGCAGTTCATTAGCTTTCTTAAACAATTAATAAGCTGAAGGTAATGATAACAATATTATTGCCATCACCAAGATAGCAATAATATTAAGCAAGATGAATTAACGGGTCAATCCATATCCTAATGGATACAAAAATTTCATGTCATTTGGTAAATCAGAAGATTGTTTAATTACACTTTCCATTGAATCTGGTAAAGCAAATGGCATTTTAGCGATATATGGTTTATCCGCCAATAAACGTTCAAACAATACTTCATCATTTACACCAAAATTAGCCACAACTGCACTAGCGTATTGTTTTATAGGGGTGAGAACAGCAGGTCGATCTAAATAAATTGTTACAATAACCGGATGTTTTTTACTTGCCTTGGCGATAAATTCAATATTTTTATCATTTGCAGAAAATGCAAGTGAACCTTCATGATGTCTTAAACCAAAAAAGTAATTTTTATGATTCTGTTCAAAGGGAGCATCAATACGTGCAACCACTACATTCGCATCATCAATATCATCAACAATAGTTACTTGATTTTTTAATTGATTTTTTGTTTCTGTTACAAAACCATGCAAGTAAACTTTCTTATTAGTATCTAGTGGTAAGGTTTGTTGTTTATTTTCAAGTAACACCATTGAGTTGAATTGTGCTTTATTCGCAATTTGTTGAAAATTTTGATTACCAACAAATTTGCTTGCTTCATTAGGATCAATAAAAGGTGTTTCAAATTGGCCTAAAGCAAATTTTTGCGTTAAAATTGCCAATACTGCACTGTCTATCAGCTTCTCATCCAATTTATTATTTTTAACTGCAGAGACAATAGTTGAACTATTGCTTACCCCTCCAAATTGTTGAACACCAGCTAGGATCGCTTTAATAAAACGCTCTTCCACTGTTAAATTCTCAACTCCCCAGGGCATCCCTTCAGCTTTAGGTTCAACTCCTTGAGGCGTACCATTAATACAAACGTCATTACAGTCTTTAGTAATATTCCAATCACTCATGATGACACCTTTAAATTTATAGGTATCACGCAGTAAATCTTTTAATAAATAATTATTAAAACCTGCACCAACAGGATCGATTCTATGATTATTTATTTGCGCATTTTTCAATATGGAGTATGTTGGCATTATGGCTGCGACATTCACCTCGAATGCTCCAGTGAATGGGATAATATGTTTTTTTAAACTATCCTTTTCCGTAAATCGTGCATATTTTCCATAAAAGCTATGACTATCAAACCCTTCTTCAGCCGCACCATAACCAACCCAATGTTTAACAACGGCAGAAACGCTTTGTGAATTTAATCCCTCTTTTCCATTTTGCATACCGGAGATATAACCACGTACCATTTTTTTACTCAATTCAGGATTTTCACCAAAAGTGCCTTCAAAACGTGCCCAACGTGGTTCAGTACCTAAATCGGCCATTGGGGATAATGCTTGAGTTATCCCTAAAGATCGATATTCTTGACGAATAATATCCCCATATTTATTAATGTCTTTTTCACTACCAATTGCAGCCATTCCTAATGTTCCTGGCCATTGGCTAAAACCATTTTTAGTAGTTTTTTCATTACCATAATAAAAAGTATTTCGTGGATCAACACTGATAGTCAAAGGTATAGATAAACGTGATGATTCTGCAATTTTTTGCAACTGATTATTTTGCTGAGCAAAATCTTCTGGACTAACTTCTAATCGAGTGATTAAACTATTTACTTTATCATTCAGTATCAGGTTCTTGAGTTCTTCTAAATTATATTTATCACCATGACCAAGTTCATCTTCTAAACTTCGAGCATTACCATGCATCATCATACCAGCCTTTTCTTCAAGCGTCATTCTAGCTAGTAAATCCTTTGCGCGCTGTTCTGGTGTCAAACGCCAATCTTCATAAGGAGTGAGCTTGCCATCTTTATCCATATCTTTAAATTGAAAATTTTCAACAGTGATAGTTTTTAATTCTTGACTTTCAATTTTAACCTGCTGAATTGCCCATAATGGATTGAATACTAGTACAGAGCTAATTAACAATGCTAGCTTCAATGTTTTACATTTCATATTACACTCCTTGGATAACTTATGATATTTAAGCTGATTTTTGTGCGCTTAAAACAACAAAACCTAAACGCTTTGCTCCCCCAAATGCTTAGGTTTGTTTATATACTCTCTTGTTAAGCTGCACAGTAACGATCCGAAATATGCTCAATAAACTAGCATTAATAATAGAAAGAAGAAATCAACGATTGAGGTTAATTGAAACAATTGTGATAATAATCACAGTTTTTTGTTATTACTTCAACAAAATAGTGATTTTACATATCTATTTAATATTCCTAAAAAAGTTTACTTATCAAAAAGGAAGGTGAAGAGAATTTAAACTCATCGGAACAAAAATAAAATAAGGCGCAATATGATTTAGCTTATACTCTATCTAACTGAAATTGCACCTAGAATGAAAACTGACCTAACTATTACAATACACATGGAAAATTAAACGATACGCAATATAAAACATGATTACACCAACTAAACAATCCAAAATCACCCACATTCTTTTTTGTTTAAATAATGAAGTAAGTAATCTAGCACCATAACCAATACTAAAAAACCAGATAAATGAAACACACGCAGCACCAATTAGAAAAGCAATTTTTTGTTCACTGCTTAACGTTCCAGCAATACCGCCAACAATCACTACGGTATCTAAATATACATGTGGATTAAGTAAAGTAACGGCTAACGTTGCCAATATTACTTTGATAAAACTGCTTTTATTAGAGTCTTGTGATTGGAGTTGTATACTACTTGTTCCCTTAATTGCACTTTTAAACGCCCCAAAACCATACCAAATTAAAAAAAGTGCACCTAATATTGCTAATACATTCGTGATTAAGGGATTACTACTAATAAATGTGCCTACTCCTAGGATTCCAATTGACATCAATACAAAATCACAAATAAAACAGATCCCCGATACATAAAATATATGATTTCGTAATAAACCTTGTTTGAGAACAAATAAGTTTTGTGCACCGATGGCAATAATTAAACTGGCTGAAATTAATGCCCCTCTTAATATTTCTGATATCATTTTGTTAAAATATTGAGTTAAAATGGACAAGCATTATCGTATAATAAATACGATTGATCAATAGTTCAAAATATTTCAATGAGATAATTAATATTTCTCTTTTTTAAACCAAATTAATTGGGCTTTATTTTTATTAAAATAAAGAATTATCAAACCAACTGCTAACCAAACAATACCTACAATTTTTGCGTAATTATCAATGTGTAATAGTACTGGCAAAAGTACAAGGATACCAACAATAGGTATCAAAACATCCAAAATCCATGAAAGCCCTCCTTTGGAAGCTTTTTTGAATCTAAAATAACCAATGACTGAAGTGTGTAACATAATAAATGCTGTTAAGGCTCCAATATCAACAAATGAGACTAGAATCTGCAATCCTTTAGCACTATTAGCGGCTATAATTACTAAGCATAAATTAAATAGAGCTGCAAATAAGATTGCCATTATCGGAACACCACTTTTCTGACTTATTTTTGCAAAAAATAAGGGTAAACGCTTATCGCGTCCCATGCTGAATAAAAGACGGCTTGAAGCAGCCTGTCCAACCATTGCAGCAAATGAAGCTCCTACAGCTTTCATTAAACTTAATGACCATCCTAACCATAAATTAATTTCTTGATTGACAATATTATAATAAGCTTTGCCTTGTAATTTGGGATGACTACGTAAATATTCAGCATCATAAGGAGAAAGTAAGGATACAACGTAAATCTGTATTACAAATAGACAACCAGCTAAAATTAAACAACTAATAATAGCCTTACTAACTAAATTGCGTTGACCACTATTCTCTTCTGAGAAAGTGGCAATAGCGTCAAATCCCAAATAAGATAAAACAGCAATAGATACGGCACTAAACAGATGACTCCAAGTAAATGCAGACCCACCAATGAAAGGTTTTAACCATTCTCGGCTAAGATCACTTGTTACTATGATCCAAATCCCAACAAATAACACCGCAAGCAGTACTACGATTTCAAGCAATAAAATCAGTAAGGTAATTTTGGCTGATTTTTTAACCCCAATTAAATTTAATGTGGTAGTTAATACTAGCGCTAAACAAGTCCATATCCATACGGGCACTTCTGGTATCAAAGCATTAAGTGATATACCACTAAATAAGTAAGCAACGGCTGGGATAAACATATAATCAAGAAGTAACAACCAACCAACTAAAAAACCTACATTTTGATGAATGCCTAGAGAACAATAAGCATAAACGGCTCCCGCATGAGGTAAAGCATTCGCCATTCTAGCATATGAATAAGCGGTAAATGCCATCACTAAAGTGGCAACAATATAAACTGAAGCAATGGCACCATCACTCACCGCATCTAAAACACCAAATAATCCTACTGGTGCCGCTGGACCAATAAAAAGCAATCCCAAAATAACCATATCTCGAAATTGCATATTTTTACTTAGCTGTTGCATAATCATTCCTTTGTAACAATCTATAAATAGGATAAAATGTTAAATGATTACTGTAAAACTCACTAAGATCAGCTAGTTATTAAATTATAATTTTTTGTTATAAGAAAAGGGTTATTCATGTGCTCTTATTTCATAAGTATATGACATTTTTGCTGTTTTACCTAACATAATAGAGGCACTGCAATATTTTTCGGAAGCAAGTTTTATCGCATATTCAATGGTTTCGTTATCTACCTTAACACCAGTAATTACAATATGAAAATTAATTTTGGTATACACTTTTGGTGAAGATTCTGCTTGAGCTTTATCAATTTCAATCCAAAGATCCCGCACATCCTTTTTTTTATTTTTTAATATAGCAATAATATCATAAGCCATACATCCAGCAGCACCATGCAATAAAAGTTCCATAGGGCGGGGACCACGATTACGTCCGCCATGCTCAATCCCACCATCCATCACTAACGAATGACCACTTGCGGTCTCGCCTAAAAAACCAAAATCATCAATCCACTTTAAACGATCTTTCATTATTCACTCCTTTCAATTTAAATTTATTTTAAAACTTTTTAAATTTAAGTTAGATAACATAAGCTTTTTTGAAACATTCTGTCATCTTTTGCTTATTATTTTATTAACCTATTGAAAAAAACAGGTTTAACTATATTACTAATAGAATTATTGATACATATTTTAAACAACTCGGATAGAATAACCAAATTATTTGCAACAAGAATGAAAATGATGACTATCATTGAGCTAGCAATGATTATCATCTAAATATTAAATAGACAGTTTGATGGCTTTATTTCACCTTAAAGATAAATATACAATTGTTAAGTTTGTTATCTTTCTTATTATCAGAGCTAGGAATGATTGGCTTGCAAGAGTATTTAGCATTGGTAGGAGGAATCATTGATTATACTTGCATTCATTTTAATCTCGAGCATTTCAATTTTGGTAACCATTATAAGTAGCATATCGCTATAGCTTTATTATATTTCTGTAATCCTAAGCCTAATTACCATACCGATATAATATATGCAGTAGTTATAATATTTGATTACAGGGAAGTTTAGTGAGTCTCAACCAGTATATAAAAACAATAAATAGATTTGTTAAAATTATTTAGGAGTCTATACCGTTTCAATTCAAAACTAAAAAATAGATCGCAATTGCGACCTTTTAATTAAATGATGAAACACGTTATGGTCTTATCGTGCCTCTTTCACTGCTAAACCTAATTGCCATACTGCCATAGCATAATGCGTACTGTGGTTATAACGTGTGATGACATAGAAGTTTGACAAACCATACCAATATTGATAACTATCGCCCATATCCAACCGTAATAAACTGACCTTATTATGACCATCTAATGAACTTTTCGGCTTCAGTCCTAATTTAGCTAATGCTGCAACAGAATATTTTGTACTAAATCCAGTATCAAGTGATGGCGCTTGCCCTTCGGCAATAACTGCTACTTTTCTACCACGTTGCCAACCATGTGCTTTAAAATAGTTAGCCACACTACCAATTGCATCAACAGGATCCCACAGATCAATGTGGCCATCATTGTTAAAATCGATAGCGTGAATTCTGAACGCTGATGGCATAAATTGACCATATCCCATTGCTCCAGCAAACGATCCAGTTAGGTCAAATGGGTCAACACTCTCATCACGGCACATAACTAAGAAATGTTCTAATTCACCTAAAAAATATTGTGATCGTCTTGGATAATAAAAAGCCAGCGTTGAAAGTGCATCAATGATTTTGGTTTTACCCATCACTCGTCCCCAACCAGTTTCAACGCCAATGATGCCCACAATTATTTCAGGCGGTACACCATATTTGTTATATGCTTGTTGTAACTCTTTTTCGTAAATATTCCAAAATTCTACACCACGAGGTAAATTACTCGGCGTGATGAATTTGTTTTTGTAACGGATCCATGCACCATTAGGACCTGTAGAAGGGCTCAATTTTGGTGCCTGCTTATCCATTAAATTAATTACCCAGTCAAGTTTGTTAGTTTGTGAAAGCACTTCGCGTAATTGCTTACGATTAAAACCATATTTGTTGACCATTCTCGTAATAAAATTTTCTTGATCAATTGCCAATAGTTCATTGTTGGTTTTTGGCGCATTATGTTCTTTTTCTAAATAGACACCACCTTCGACGCTAGGATGTCCGCGATGTTCTTGCATTGGCGATATTGAAGATTTCTCACTACTACAAGCTGCAAGCAACAATACTATATTAACTAGAATAATGATTCGCTGCATATAAAACCTATATTTTATGTAATTAAAAAATCGACGACATCTTAAATTACTTATTGTTTTTCAACAATATTTGGACAATATTTCCCTTCAGCAATTTGTTTGATATTATTTAAAGTTGTCTCCGAAATATTCAACAACGCTTCTTGAGTTAAAAAAGCCTGATGTCCAGTAAAAATAACGTTATGACATGAGGATAATCGTCGAAATACGTCATCTAAAATGACATCATTTGATTTATCTTCAAAAAATAGGTCTCGTTCGTTTTCATAGACATCCATACCTAAAGCACCAATTTTGGTTTGTTTTAATGCATCAATTGCAGCTGTAGCATCTAATAATGCCCCTCGACTGGTATTGATAATCATGACGCCATCTTTCATTTTTTGGAAAGATTCTTTATTTAATAAATGATAGTTTTCAGGTGTCATTGGGCAATGTAAAGTGATGACATCAGATTTAGCATAAAGCTCATCTAATTCGACATATTGTGCACCGAGTTCGACAACCATTTCGTTGGGATATGGGTCATAAGCTAATATATGCATTCCAAAACCTTTTAAGATACGAATCACTGCTTGACCAATTTTACCCGTTCCAATAACGCCTGCAATGCGATTGTGCATATTAAAACCTGTTAATCCATCTAAAGAAAAATTAGCATCGCGTGTGCGTTGATAAGCCTTATGAGTACGACGATTAAGAGTCATCATCAACGCAACTGCATGTTCAGCGACGGCTTCAGGAGAATAAGCAGGGACCCGTACAACGGTAATACCTAATTTTTTAGCTTCAGCAAGATCAACATTATCAAATCCCGCGCAGCGTAATGCTAATATTTTTATGCCATATTCAGCCAATTTGTGTAAAACTTTTTTATCAACTTCGTCATTTACAAATACACAAACTGCATCATAGCCTTGCGCAGTAACGACTGTCTTTTGGCTCAGTTTGTGTTCATAATATTCGATATCGAAACCAAATTTTTTATTAGTGATTTCAAGATGTTCTTTGTCATAATGTTTACTACTGAAAACAGCAATTTTTTTTGGATTTTTCATATTATTACATTCCTCTGAAAGGTGATTAGTTAATCTGTTAATCGGTAGTTTGGTTTATACTTGATTAATAACAGCGTTTTGAAGCATTTTCTTGAATACTTCAAATAAGTGAAGTTTTTATTTCAAGACATCCATTGTCACAGTTTTTCAATTTAGAATCCAGTTTGAAATAATTTGTTTTATCTTGGTTTACAGAATTATTTTTTATAGTTGTATGCTATGATAACATTTTGTAAAAAAACTAACCAATAAAGTTAAATAATGTCTAATGAGCAAAATTCACTTGTAAAAACAATTTTTACCGAAAAGATGCTGATATGTATTTTTACTGGATTTGCATCGGGTTTACCTTTTTATTTATTGTTGCAATTATTACCTGCTTGGCTACAAAGCGAAGGTATCAATATCAAAACGATTGGTGCGTTTTCGTTAACACAATTTCCTTATATTTTGAAATTTGTGTGGGCGCCATTTATGGACAATATCTCGCTTTTCAATATGGGGAGAAGACGAGGATGGATGCTTGCCTCACAAATATTGTTAGTTTTATTTATCATAATTTTAGGTTTTTTTTCACCTACACTACACATTTGGGTAATTGCTTCTATCTGCTTCATTATTGCTCTTTTTTCAGCAACCCAAGATATTGCCCTTGACGCCTTTAAGCGAGAATTATTATCAGATAATGAACAGGGACTTGGCAACAGTATTCATACTAATGCTTATCGTGTTTCGGGTCTAGTGCCTGGTTCACTATCCTTGATTCTGTCCAACTATCTTCCTTGGAACAGTGTTTTTATTATCACTGGGCTTTTTATGTTGCCAGCAATTGTTATGACATTGAAAGTAAAAGAACCCATTAATCAAGTCCCCACAATACATAGCATCGAAGATATCATAATTAAGCCATTTAGTGAATTCATCAATCGTCAAGGTATAAAAAGTGCACTCACAATTTTAGCTTTTATTTTCCTTTATAAATTGGGCGATAGTATGGCAACCTCACTTGCAACTCCTTTTTATTTACAAATGGGTTTTAGCCGTTTAGATATTGGTTGGATTGCTAAAAATGCATCTTTATGGCCAAGTGTATTTGGTGCATTAATGGGCGGAATATTGATGATAAAAATAGGTACTAATCGCGCTCTTTGGTTATTTGGTATTGTGCAAGTTATATCTATTTTAGGATTTGCATGGTTATCTATTGAAGGTCCATTTACTGAAATCACCTACAAAGCTAAATTTTTATTAGCTTTGGTGATTAGCTTTGAAGCGTTAGGCGTTGGGTTAGGATCAGCGGCCTTTGTAGCCTTCATAGCCCAAACGACAAATCCTCTTTATACAGCAACACAATTTGCTTTATTTACAAGCATTGCTTCTATTCCTAGAACATTACTTAATGCCACCACAGGTATTATGGTTAATTATTTAGGATGGACAACCTACTTTAGCTTATGTACGATTCTTGCTATACCAGGTATGTTACTATTATTAAAAGTTGCCCCATGGAATACAAAAAAATAGGAGAGAACATGGATAAATTAACACAAGCCTTATATTTTCGACATGCATGTAAAAAATTTGATGAAACAAAAAAGATTGATTCAGCTGAAATTGAATATATTTTAGATGCAGGTCGCTTATCACCTTCTGCGTTTGGCATTGAACCTTGGCATTTTGTAGTGATTGACAGCCCTAAAATCAAAAGTGAATTATATGAGGTTTGTTACAATCAAGAGCAAGTCACCAGTTGCTCACATTATGTGATTGTACTTTATCGTAAGTCTAACTGTTTTTCGGTACAAAGTGAGTATTTTCGTAACGCTGTTGCCCGAACCTTACCTAACCCTAATGATCAAAATAGTATAGATATAACGTGCCAATCGATCATCAACTTTTATGAAAAAGGTCTAGCTAGTGGCTTAACGCTGAATCATTCGTTAGAAATGCAAGCTTACCTTGCTTGTGCCAATATGCTTACAGCAGCCGCCTATCATAATATTGATTCTTGTGCAATTGGTGGATTTCAACATGATGGAATTATTAAAATTTTAGAAAATCGTATACCTTCATTTAATGGTGAAAATTTTGGTGTAGGGCTATGTTTAGCATTTGGTTATCGAATCAATGAACCAACACCTAAAATACGCTGGCCACTTAAAGATATTACGACTTATCTATCAGAATAATTTTAAAACGTCTGTTGCTTTATGTCTCAAAAATATAAAGCAACGATAATAATTAGATGTTTCTTAATTAATTGCTAGCACACTAACATCGTTTGCAACATAGTATCCTCTGAACTACATGCCCAAGATAAAGTTTCTCATTTACAAACCATTGAGCTTTTATTATTGATCGTTTTATATTTCTTGATGTAATTTATTTATTAAATATCGACTAAAAATGAACGAATAATAAAAAAGATAATCTTTGCAAAATATTTAAATCAATCTTATCGTCTTTACCTATCACTGTAATAATCAATTTTTTTGCACGATAAAGATTGATAATGTTAGACTTTTCAATTATAACTTAAGCAAGTTCTGCTTTTCACAGCCAGAACATAAATAAGGATTAAAAGATGAAAACTAAACATGCACGTTTACTAATACTTGGTTCTGGTCCTGCTGGTTACACTGCAGCTGTTTATGCCGCTCGAGCTAATCTTTCACCAGTATTAATAACGGGAATACAACAAGGTGGTCAACTGACAACTACAACTGAAATTGAAAATTGGCCTGCTGGTGCGCCGGAATTAACTGGGCCTGATTTAATGGTCAAAATGAGAGAGCATGCAGAAAGATTCAATACTGAAATTATTTTAGATCATATCGATCGAGTCGATTTTAGTAGCAAACCTTATAAACTCTATGGCAGCGAAACAGAGTACAGTTGCGATGCATTAATTATTGCTACTGGTGCCTCCGCTCAATATCTTGGCTTACCTTCAGAAGAGGCCTTTAAAAGTAAAGGTGTATCGGCGTGTGCAACTTGTGATGGTTTTTTTTATCGCAATCAAAAAGTTGCCGTAGTTGGAGGCGGTAATACTGCTGTAGAAGAGACGCTTTATTTAGCCAATATTGCCAGTGAAGTACATTTAATACACCGCCGCGATAGCTTTAGAGCAGAAAAAATCTTAATGACTCGTTTGGCTGAAAAAATACAAGAAGGTAAAGTGATTTTGCATACTCATCAAACTGTTGATGAAATATTAGGAGATAATATGGGCGTTACAGGAGTCAGGCTTCGTAGCACTCAACATCCTAATTTAACTGATGATCTTTCTGTTATGGGCGTATTTATTGCTATTGGTCATAAACCCAATACCACTATTTTCGAAGGTCAACTTGAGCTAGAGGGTGGTTACATTAAAGTTCAATCTGGTACGCATGGGAATGCAACCCAAACCAGTATCGAAGGGATTTTTGCCGCAGGAGATGTTATGGATCATATTTATCGCCAAGCGATCACTTCAGCTGGAACTGGATGTATGGCTGCATTAGATGCCGAACATTATTTGGATAATTTAAAATAAACTAAATATATCATCATGTCATTAGATAAAAAACGTCAAACTTATCTACTTGGCTGGTTGAAACAGCATGCAAAAATGCATAAAGCAGATTTGCATGCTTCTGCTTTAACTGGTTTTGCATTGACTTTATTAGTCATTTTGCAAGCTGCTCTCATAGCAATCATTTTACAAAAACTGATTATTGAGCGACAACATTTTGCCAAAATCCTACCTTACTTTGGTTCGCTTATAGTTATTTTATTAGGTCGAGCATTATTAATTTATGTACGCGAAAAGATTAACTTCGCACTAGGAAAAAAAGTACGAAAGCATATTCGCAATAAAGTAATTAATCGACTTGAAGCTTATGGTCCTGCCTATTTAAATCAGAATACTACTGGCGCTTGGAGTACGCTGCTCATTGAGCAAATAGAAAATCTGCACGATTTTTTTGCTCGTTATCTGCCACAAATGCGTTTAGTCGGTATTGTACCAATTTCAATTTGTATCGCTATTTTTCCATTTAACTGGGCAGCAGCCGCTATTTTATTATGTACAGCCCCACTGATTCCTATCTTTATGATTTTAGTAGGTATGGGTGCTGCAGATATCAACCGACGCCATTTTAAAGCATTGGCATATTTGAGTGGTCATTTTTTGGATCGTTTAAAAGGACTTAATACTATTCGTCTATTTAATCAAGGAGAGAAGCAAATTAAGGAAATTGCCCAAGCATCAGAAGACTTTCGCATTAAAACCATGCAAGTGTTAAAAATGGCTTTTTTATCATCTGCTGTGTTGGAATTTTTTACATCAATTTCGATCGCGATTGTAGCAGTCTATTTTGGCTTTTCGTATTTAGGTGAATTTAATTTCGGTTCATATAATGGTACTGTCACCTTATTTTCGGGTTTTTTTGCGTTAATTTTAGCTCCTGAATATTTT
Source organism: Gilliamella sp. B2887 (assembly GCF_026537015.1). Lineage (NCBI taxonomy): Bacteria > Pseudomonadati > Pseudomonadota > Gammaproteobacteria > Orbales > Orbaceae > Gilliamella > Gilliamella sp. B2887. Next base: position 208,246 of record NZ_JAFNMX010000004.1, read on the forward strand.
CAACCATTGCGTGACTTAGGAACATACTATCATGCTAAAGCCGAAGCCATTGCTGCTGCAGACAATATCGAAGCCTTTTTGAGTAAAGATATCTTATTAAATCAAACTCACCATAATTCCGCTCTAATTCAAATCAATCAACCATTACATACTATTGAAGCAAGTGATTTGATTGTGCTATCTAGCGAAAAACAACACATCGTTGGACCTTTATCATTTACCTTACAGGCACCATTTAAAGTGGCCTTGGTAGGTAAAAGCGGTGAAGGTAAGACTTCATTAATGCAAGTTTTGCTAGGCTTTTTACCTTATCAGGGTTCGTTGAAGATTAATGGTATTGAATTTAATCAATTAGATATCACCAATTGGCAACAGCAAATCAGTTGGATCGGACAGAATCCCTATCTTATTAATGGTTCACTGCGCGAAAATATTTTATTAAGCAAACCGAACGCCTCTGATGATGAGATAGAGGCTATAATTGCTAAAGCCCAATTGACTGGTGTTATTAATAAATTACCTCAAAAACTTGATACCCAAGTAGGCGAAGACGCAGTGCGTTTGTCGGTCGGTCAAGCGCAACGTGTTGCAATAGCTCGTGCAATGTTAAAGCCCTGCCAATTGTTAATTCTCGATGAACCTACAGCAAGCTTAGATAAACAAACTATGCAAAATATTGATCACCAACATATCGCATTAAATACGATTACTATTACCCACCAAACTGATGATATCCACGCGTATGACGAAGTTTGGTTGTTAGCAGACGGTAAGTTAGATTGTGATAGCAAGGAGTATTTGTGTTAGCCATATTACGTCCTTATATAGCACTATATAAACACTATTTTTGGCAGATATTGTGTGGTTTGTCTTTAGCGTTTTTGACCCTTTTTACTAGCGTATTTTTACTGTCTTTATCCGGTTGGTTTTTAGCCTCAACGGCTTTTGTTGGGATTGCAGGCCTGTATACTTTTAACTATATGTTACCCGCAGCGGGAGTGCGAGCGGCGGCAATTACACGCACGGCAGCACGCTATATGGAACGCTTAGTAGATCATAATACAACGTTTAAAATTTTAGCCCATTTAAGAACATTAGCTTTTTGTAAGATTTTGCCACTGAGTGCTAATCAGTTAACTCAATATCAAAGAGCCGATTTACTTAACCGTTTTATTGTTGATATCGATGCACTGGATCATCTTTATCTTAAGCTATTCTCCCCTATTGTAACCGCTTTGATTACTATAGGCGTTATATTTATTATATTAAGTAATATTAATTTACCCATAGCAATGGTTATCACGATTATTCTTACTGCCACTTTATTAGTAGTGCCAGTTATTTTTTATTTAGCAGGAAAAGAATTGGGTAAAAACTTAGCGAAGCAGCAAAGTGAATATCGCTTATTACTCATCAATTATTTACAAGGACAAGCTGAACTTATTCTTTTCAATGCCCAATCGCGCTATCGGAAACAACTCGATGAACTTGAAACAAATTGGCTACATGATCAACAGCGGCAATCCAATTTAATGGCACTTTCCAGTGCATTAGTTTTATTGATTACTGGTTTTTTAACTTTGATGGTAATTTGGTTAATTACTCAATACACGCTTTCTCCTTTAGTAGCTTTATTTGTATTTGTTTGTCTTGCCAGTTCCGAAATTTTAGCACCAATTCCTGGCGCATTTATCTTTTTAGGGCAAGTGTTGGCCTCCGCTTCACGCACAACCGCAATTTTTAATCAAAAACCTGATATTAAATTTGTAAATGAAAACGAAAGTAAAAAAGTCGATTTAAGTTCAGCAACATTACATTTTGAAAACATTAATTTTAGTTATCCCAATCAACCTTTTTCTGTATTAAAAGATTTTTCGTTAATGTTGAATCAAGGTGAGCATATTGGAATAATTGGCAAAACAGGATGCGGTAAATCAACATTATTAAATCTCATTAATCGCACTTGGGAACCCACATCAGGCAATATCTATTTTAATGGCACACCTCTTAATCAATTGGATGAAAAAACCTTAAGACAGGCGATTGCGATGGTACCACAAGTTATTGCAATTTTTAGTGATACCTTAAGGAAAAATTTGTTAATAGGAAATGAACAAGCTACTGAGCAGCAACTTACAGAAGTATTAGAGCAAGTTGGACTTGAAAGATTGCTAAATACAGAGCAAGGTTTAGATTTACAGATTGGTCAAGGTGGTCGCGCTTTATCAGGTGGAGAAATTCGTCGTATCGGTATTGCCAGAGCTTTACTGCATAATTCACCACTTATTTTGATGGATGAACCAACAGAAAGCCTTGATCTACAGACCGAACAACAAATTATTCAGTTGATTAAACACACTTGTAAAAAGAAAACACTCCTTATGGTTACCCATCGCTTAACGGATAATCCATTATTTGATAGAGTGATTTCTCTTAATAATTGAATTAGCGATATAATTTTACTGAAACATATGGTGAACCTAAAACTTCTTGACCAAATATACAAGCTCAATGTTATCTTCACCGTAATTTTTTTAGAAATATGGTATACTGTTGCTTTAATTTTTTATGATAGAGAGATTATTTTGCAACAGTCGTTACAAGATTTTATTATCGATAAAATTGATGATCTGAAAGGTAAAGATATTGTTACCTTAGATGTACGAGGTAAATCAAGTATTACCGATTATATGATTATCTGTACGGGCACTTCAAACCGTCATGTCTCGTCCATTGCCGGACATTTACTCGATGAAGCAAAAAAACATGGTCACCTTGTTTTAGGTAGCGAGGGGAAAAGTGATGCTGATTGGGTAGTGGTTGATATGGATTCGGTAATTGTACATATTATGCAAGAAGAAAGCCGTCAACTTTACGAACTTGAGAAACTTTGGAGCTAGTAGTGTGAAAATACAGCTCATTGCTGTTGGCAACAAAATGCCAAGTTGGGTTACGACCGCTTTTGACGATTATCGTTCGCGCTTCCCTAAAGATATGCCGCTTGAACTTATCGAAATTCCTGCCGGAAAACGAACCAAAAATGCTGATATTGCCCGAATCTTAGACAAAGAGGGCGAACAAATGTTAGCAAGTTGTGGTAAAAGCAACTGCATTATCACGTTAGATATTCCAGGTAAACCTTACACCACACATGATTTAGCTCAACAATTACAACGTTGGAAAAATGATGGTCGTGATGTAAGTTTGCTCATTGGGGGACCGGAAGGCTTATCCCCTGCTTGTAAAGCGGCGGCACAGCAGAGCTGGTCGCTGTCGCCTCTTACACTACCTCATCCTTTAGTACGTGTCATTGTAGCTGAAAGCCTTTACCGAGCATGGAGCTTAACCACTAACCATCCTTATCATCGCGAATAAACAAATTAGGGAAATACCTAAATGAGCTCAATTATTTTAGATATGCAAATTGCTACAGACGAAAACCAAAATTTGCCAACTGAAGAACAAATTATGCAATGGTTAAATGTTATTTTACCGCAATTTATGGATAATGCTGAAATCACTATCCGAATTGTGGATGAACAAGAGAGCCAACAGTTAAATCATACTTACCGCCATAAAGATAAACCCACAAATGTACTCTCATTTCCATTTGAATCTCCGATTGAAATTGATGTGCCACTGTTAGGAGATTTAATCATTTGCAAACAAGTGGTGGAAGCTGAAGCAAAAGAACAACATAAATCGTTAACTTCACATTGGGCACATATGATTGTTCATGGTTGTTTGCATCTACTAGGATATGATCATATTCTTGACGAAGAAGCTGAAGAAATGGAAAATATCGAAATTGATATCATGCAACAGTTAGGATTCAATAATCCGTATCAACTGATTGACGAATAATCTTGTTTAGTTAATATCACCATTGTTCATAACTAAACCGGAAGTAAAATTACTTAAATACAATAGAATAGTAAAGGAAAAATCAAATGAGCGATGATAATCACCGGAGATCCAAAAAAGGATTTGCCTTATGGTTAAGTCAGTTATTTCATTCAGAACCTAAAGATAAGGAAGAACTGATTGAAGTTATACGCGAAGCTGAAGAAAACGAACTTATTGATCCAGACACACTTGACATGATTGAAGGTGTCATGGATATAGCAGAACAACGTATTCGCGATATTATGATTCCCCGCTCACAAATTGTTACTATCAAAGACAATTACTCATTAGATCAATGTTTAGATATTATTTCTGAACATGGTCACTCCCGTTATCCTGTGATCAGTGAAGATAGAGACCACATTGAAGGTGTGTTACTAGCTAAAGATTTACTTATATTTATCCGTCAGGGTATTGACGATTTCGATTTAAAAAAAATATTAAGACCAACAGTTATTGTGCCTGAAAGTAAACGTGTTGATCATATGTTAAAAGAGTTTCGTATGCAACGTTACCATATGGCAATAGCGATTGATGAATTTGGAGGCGTATCGGGTCTTGTCACTATCGAAGATATTTTAGAACTCATTGTTGGTGATATCGAGGATGAATATGATGAAGTAGAAGATCGTGATGTTCGTCGCTTATCACCTTCGGTTTACACCGTACGAGCACTGACACCAGTTGAAGATTTTAACGAAATTTTTGCTACTAATTTTAGTGATGACGAAATGGATACCATTGGTGGGTTGGTAATGCAGCATTTTGGTCGCTTACCCCTAAGAGGTGAAAGTATTATCATTGACGGTTATCAATTTAAGGTCACCATTGCTGATAAAAGACGCATAATCCAACTGCATGTAACCATTCCTGAAGGTGCAACAGTGCCTAATTTAGAGTTACCATAACATGCTTAAATATCTACTATTGAGCTTTATTTACGGTTGTATTGCCGTTTTTAGTTATGCACCTTTTCATATATGGCCTTTAGCATTTGTCTCTTTTATTGGTTTATTATGGCTTATTGCGAATAAAACTAAAAAACAAGCAATGTTAATAGGATTGACTTGGGGTATAGGTTATTTTTTCTCAGGAGTCCATTGGGTTTATATCAGTATCAAACAATATGGAGAACTACCTACCCCTATTGCAATAGTGATTTTAGGATTCCTAATCCTATATTTATCACTCTACCCGATGTTATTTGCTTTTTTACTTAGAATAGCAGATCGTATAGCACCTCAATTTTCATTCAAGCAATTAGGGTTAGCTGCACCTATTTTATGGCAATTTACCGAATTTCTACGTGGTTATATTTTAACGGGATTTGCCTGGTTACAATTAGGTTATAGCCAACTTGATAGCCCATTGCGAGCATATTTTCCTATAATCGGAATAGATGGTGTTAATTTACTGACTTGTTTTTTATCTGGATTAGCCATTTACAGCATATTTGGAATCAAACATAATCAACCAAAAAAGCACGTACTTGGTGCAATAATTGCACTGTTAACGATCTTTATTGCACCAATTTCATTCAAAAATAAAACTTGGACTCACGTTGATCATCACCGCCTAGCCAATTTTTCATTAATTCAAGGTAATATTCCTCAATCTTTAAAATGGAGCAGTGAACAATTAAATAACACCTTAGAAACTTACTATCAGCTTACCCAACAAAATTTTGGCAAAGACAAAATGATAATATGGTCAGAAGCGAGCATTACAGATTTTGAAATTAATCAACAACCCTTCTTATACTATTTAGATAACCATGCCAGAGCAAATGGCTCAGAAATTGCTGTGGGTATTATTGATTATCGTTTTAATGAACCTGACAATCGAAATAAAGGTAGTATCTATAATTCTTTAATTGTATTGGGCAAAAAAGAACCTTATCAATACCCAACTACTGATCGTTATCAGAAACATCATCTAGTACCATTTGGTGAATTTACGCCATTTGCATCCTTACTCGAACCAATTACCGAACTGCTCAATATTCCCATGTCTTCAATGAAAGCTGGCAATGAAAAACAGCCTCAATTAACCATAAAAGGGTTTAAATTCACCACTGCTATATGCTATGAAGTAATTTTATCGGATCTTATATGGCAAAACTTTAAACCTGATACTGATTTTTTGCTGACTGTTTCAAATGATGCTTGGTTTGGTGATAGCATTGGTCCAAAACAACATTTGCAAATGGCACAAGCCAGAGCATTAGAGTTTGGACGCCCATTAATTCGCAGTACTAATAATGGCATCACAGCAATAATTAATCAGCAAGGCAAAATCATCAAACAGATTCCAGCATTTAAAACTGGTGTTTTAAATGACAGCCTATCACCGACCATTGGCCTGACTCCTTATGCAAGATGGGGAAATAAACCCTATTTATTATTAATAATATTGATGTGTATTCCAATATTTATAAAAAAAGACTAATTTACAATAGTGGCATAAATATTGCTTAGATATATTCAGTTTCAGGTAAAATCATGTACAGAAATAATTGCTTATAAAGCATGATTATAGCTATGCATTTGGCGCCAATGATATATAAATAAACAGTAAAAAGTACTTTTATGCTAAAAAATAAGTTATAATATACGCCCTTTGTAAAAATATTAAATAAATTTAATATGATACAAATTAAACAGTAGGAGATGAGTATGAACAAAAAGACAAAATTAACCAAATTAGTTTTATCATTCGCAATGTTAGGCCTAATGACAGGTTCGGCAGTAGCTGAAGAACTTACTGGCACATTAGCTAAAATTAAAGAAAGTGGTGTTATTGTTGTTGGTCATCGTGAATCTTCTATTCCATTTTCCTACTATGGTGATAAGCAAGAAGTGATTGGCTATTCACAAGATTATTCTAATCTAATCGTAGAAGCCGTGAAGAAAGAGTTAAACTTACCTAATCTTAAAGTAAAATATTTACCTGTTACTTCTAAGACGCGTATTCAACTTCTTAAAAACTATACTTACGATTTTGAATGTGGTTCAACTACTAACAATCTTGAACGCCAAAAAACAATTGGTTTTTCAAACAGTATCTTTATTGTAGGTACTCGCTTTTTAGTTAAAGCGGATAGCAATATCAATAGTATCGAAGATTTAAAAGGCAAAAATGTAGTAACAACTGCCGGTACTACTTCTGAAATCCGTTTAAATCAAATCAACAATAAAGAAAATTTAGGTATCCGGATCATTACCCCAAAAGATCATGGTGATGCATTTAATGCTCTTGAAACTGGTCGTGCAGCTGCATTTTTAATGGATGATGCTTTATTGGCTGGTGAACGTTCACGTGCAATTAATCCTGCTGAGTGGAAAATTGTTGGTGAACCTTTATCATATGAATCTTATGGTTGTATGTTAAGAAAGGGTGATACTCAATTTAAACAACTAATGGATAACACCATTGCTGAAGCCCAAAAATCAGGAAAAGCATTAGAATCTTATAACAAATGGTTCACCCAACCAGTGCCACCAAAAGGTGCAAATATGGCACTTGAAATTTCACCGAAAATGGTTGAGCTTTTTGCAAACCCTAACGATAAAGCATTAGATTAATACTTTTCTTATCTTTCTAATCCATGTACTAAATGTCATTACATTTAGTACATAATCTAAATTAGTGAATTAAATATATTATGAGTTTTAATTGGACACTATTTTTTGAACCCACCCCTTATGGTGATGGGATTTACTTAAATTGGCTGTTAGATGGCATTTTTGTGACCATTTCATTAGCTATTACAGCATGGATCATTGCCTTTGTGCTGGGTTCATTGGTCGGTATTTGTAGAACACTTGACAACAAGTTTCTAAATAACTTTGCTGCGGCCTATATTCAGCTATTTCGAAATATCCCCTTACTTGTACAAATGTTTTTATGGTATATGCTATTTCCTGAAATTCTGACTGGAAGTTTAAAAACGTGGTTTGTCTCTGGTTTATCACCGAATGTGAGTTCATTTATCATAGCCGCAACTGCTCTAGGATTGTTCACTTCAGCACGTATTGCCGAGCAAGTAAGAACCGGTATTCAAACTTTACCTAAAGGTCAAAAATATGCAGCAATCGCCCTTGGCTTAACCAATCGTCAAGCATATACATACATTTTATTACCTAATGCTTATCGTCGCATTATTCCACCATTAACATCTGAGATGACTAACATTATTAAAAACTCATCTGTTGCTTCAACAATTGGATTAATCGATTTAATCGGACAGATTGATCGTATTAATGAATCAACAAATAGTATTGTTGAAATCTTATGTGGTGTAACCATTGCCTTTATGCTAATAAATTATGCTGTACTCACCATTATGCGTATTGTTGAAAAACATACTCGTTTACCTAATATGAATCATGGAGGATAGTATGCAGCTTTTTGATTGGATAGCAAATATACCTTCATTGGTATTTGATAATTATCATTTACTACTTAGCGGTTTATGGTTAACAACAAAAATTACCCTCAGTGCAGTTATTTTTGGTATTATTTGGGGTACTATGCTTGCGTTGATGCGTTTATCAAATAATAAATTGCTTAATATTTTTGCTAAATGCTACGTAAATTTATTTCGTTCCATTCCACTATTATTAGTGCTGTTATGGTTCTATTTGGCATTGCCACAAGTCATTAAATATGTATTTAATTTGCCTCCTTATGCGGATGTACGTATTGTTTCGGCAATGATTGCTTTTGCACTTTTTGAAGCGGCTTATTATTCAGAAATTATTCGTGCTGGGATCAATGCAGTGACTAAAGGTCAGTATCATGCTGCTTATGCTTTAGGTATGACTAAAGGTCAAGCCATGCGCTTGATTATCTTACCGCAAGCATTTCGCTCTATGGTGCCACTATTACTAACTCAAGGTATTATCTTATTCCAAGATACCTCGTTAGTGTATGTGATGAGTTTAATTGACCTTTTCGGCGCAAGTGTAACTCAAATAGGCAATGTTCAAGGCGGTACTGTTAAATATTCAATGATTATTTTTGCAGCGGCAAGTTATTTTGTGATTTGTTTTACTGCTTCACAGTTAGTTAATTATTTTAAGAAAGGGATAAATCGATGATCTCCTTAGAAAATGTATCAAAATGGTATGGACAATTTCAAGTTTTAAAAAACTGTACAACAAAAGTAGGTAAAGGTGAGGTTGTCGTTGTTTGTGGACCTTCTGGTTCCGGTAAATCGACACTAATTAAAACCGTTAACGGTTTAGAACCTGTACAAAAAGGTAAAATTATTATTGAAGGTACCGAAATAACCGATCCGTCAACTAATTTAGCTAAATTACGTTCAAAAGTGGGTATGGTGTTCCAACATTTCGAACTCTTTCCTCATTTGACTATTTTAAAAAATTTAACGCTTGCCCAAATTAAAGTATTAGGACGAGCAGATGAAGAGGCTCGAGAAAAAGCACTAAACTTATTAGAACGTGTGGGTTTACTAGCACATGCTGATAAATATCCAGCACAACTTTCTGGTGGTCAACAGCAACGTGTTGCGATTGCTCGTGCACTTTGTATGGATCCAATTGTTATGCTATTTGACGAACCTACCTCAGCGCTGGATCCAGAAATGGTAAATGAAGTACTTGATGTAATGGTTGAACTTGCTTATGAAGGAATGACGATGATGGTCGTTACTCACGAAATGGGCTTTGCTCGAAAAGTTGCACACCGTGTTATCTTTATGGATGCGGGTGAAATTATTGAAGATACCTCGAAAGAACAGTTCTTCACTAATCCACAATCCGATCGTGCTAAAGACTTTTTAGCTAAAATTATTCATTAATTTTAATTACAGGGCTGTATGCCCTGTTTTTTCTTCTTGTTCTTTCATTTTATTGTTAATATTCAATAAAAAAATCGGCTAACAACTATTTTCAGTACAAATCATCAATTATTCAATAATAAATTAACTAAACCACTATGTCTTTGTGTTTGAGATTTTATTGCTTGTTGAATAATGTCTTCTGTTGCATAAATAGAAACTGTTTTTTTAGCACGAGTAATGGCAGTATAAAGTAATGAACGGTTAAGTAATGGTGAGTGATCCATTGGCAAAATAATATTAACATGATCAAATTCCGATCCTTGTGATTTATGGATCGTCATTGCATATGCGGTTTCATGCTCTGGTAATCTAAAAGGAGAAAATCCTTTAATTGAGCCATCAGAAAAGGGAAAATAGACCCGCAATTTTGAACGGTCATGTTCTGCCCTTAATGTAATTCCAATATCACCATTATAAAGTCCTAACGAAATACTATTGCGTAAAATCATAATCGGACGACCTACGTACCAGGTTTCATTATTCTTTAGATGAATGAATTTTTTTTGGGACAATAAAGACTCAATTTGCTTATTTAAACCTCTGACACCAAACTTGCCTTCTCGTATTGCGCATAGTAGCCGATATTGAGAAAATTTATGTAAAATCGTCGCAATATCATCAACGCTATTTTCATTTATCATATTTAAATAATGTTGATATTGATTCACACTATCCTGTAAAAGAGCTTGATAAGCTTGCTGAGATGAAAGTTCCTGGTACTTAATATCACTCAATAAACTATCATTTAGCAATTCTCGAACAACGCTGGATTCACCATCTTTCACAGCATTAGCAAGCAAACCAATACCCGATGATTCATCAAATCGATAACTTTTTTGTAATAAACAAATACTGTCAGTAATGTTTACTGTTTGCTCTGAACTCGGTATATTAAAACCCGTCAATAAACTCAACTCTTTAGCTCGTATGATGCTGTATCCATTAGTAATAAATGCACAAAGATCACCAAATACAGCGCCGGCTTCAACGGATGAAAGTTGATCTTTATCGCCAAGTAAAATTAAGCGAGCTGAGGGTGGCAACGCATCTATCACTCTCGCCATCATATTTAAGTCCACCATTGATGCTTCGTCTATCACTAATACATCCAAATTAAGTGGGTTATTTTTATCATACGTAAATGAGCGATTATCTTCTTTGGCACCCAGCAAGCGGTGCAAGGTTAGCGATTCGGTATTAATATTTAAAGATGATAAGGAAAGTTGTTCAATTGCTTGGCTTAACGATTCGGTTAATCTTGAAGCTGCTTTACCTGTGGGTGCAGATGTAACTAATCGAGCTTTAGGATCAGTTTGCTTAATTGCAGCAAGAATTTTGGCTACCGTTGTAGTTTTCCCCGTACCTGGTCCGCCAGAAATAATGGCTACTTTACGGGTCAATGCAACTGCTACAGCAACTTTTTGCCAATCGATATGCTCTTTATTATCGCTAAAAAGTTGATTAAGAATCACATTTAAACCAACTAGATAATTGGGATCTTCGACAAGTGTTGTATGATTAAAATATTGCGCCACATTGGCTTCATCAAACCACATACGCTGAAAATAAAGTTTATTTTGGGTATAAATAAGTGGTGATAAGTCCGTACCATCGCTTACAACGTGTTTACTTTTAGCTAGTTCAAGTACAGCTTTCCAAACATGTTCACTGGGTGATCCTAACTCTTGCCATAATTGTGGTTCAATGGATTGTTGATTTAAATATGTCAGATCAAGGCAGACATGACCAGCCCTCACTTCTTTACTAAGTGATAGCACTAAAAAACCAAAACGTTTAGCTGTCATATCATCATTTAGCTCAGCTTTATTGGTTAAAAACAAAGCTAAATGAATATCGAGTAAACTGATTTGGTTATTTTGTTCAAATTGGGCTAACCATTCTATTAACATGTGATCTTTTCTGTTACTAACTTAGTATCCCATTATATCGTTAACTTTATCTTTTAGATAAGTAAGTTTAAATATTAAAGTGCTTTTTTTGATTTCATTTAGATTTAAACCAAAATTTTAGGTGATTAACCCTATAATTTGTAGAAATTACTTAATTTCATTAAGAGTTACTGTTTTATAGATAATGATTAGGATCCGGTCATATACAATTAACCTAAAGGCATTGATTTCCAATTTCACTTCTTTTTTAAATTTTCACACTGTTCTTTTTGAACAGTTTTATATTTTTATTATTCCCATACATTTATGGATAGAAATAGGGATATAGCATATTTCTATCTATAAGGACTGCGCTAGAAGATTATTAACTATTTCTGTTTAAATTCCCATAAAATTTGATCCAGATTTCTACAAATAATTAATTTCGTTTTATATATTGAACATTAATATAAAAAAATGTATATTTTGTTAAAAATAAAAAACAAAGTATAAGGAGAAGCCATGAGTAACTTCAGTTATTTAAAAAAAGCAATCAAACGAAAGAGTTTATCATTGCAAACTGTAGCCGATGCTTGTCAAATGACTAAAGGTTATTTAAGCCAACTCATTAACGATAAAATCAAAAATCCGAGTGCGCAAAAATTACAATCACTTCACCAATATTTGCAAATTGAACAACCAACCAGAGATAAAAAAGTGGGTGTGATTTTTGGTAAATTTTATCCATTACATACTGGACATATTCACCTGATTCAACTCGCAATTAGCCAAGTCGATGAGTTATATGTCATTCTTTGTTCTGATGTAAAGCGTGATATGGCCCTATTTCAAGAAAGTGCCATGTCTCGGCAACCAACAATTAATGATCGAATCCGTTGGCTTTTACAAACCTTTAAATATCAAAAAAACATTCACATTGAATTATTGGAAGAAGATGGCATCCCTCCCTATCCAAATGGTTGGTTACAATGGAGTGAGCGCGTCAAAAAGCTGTTTAAAGCAAAAGGAATTAATCCTGATTGCGTTTATTCAAGTGAACCTCAAGACGTTTCCATGTATAAAAAGTTATTTAATTTAAATACGGTTCTTATTGATCCTAAGAGAGAATTTATACAAGTTAGTGGTACTCAAATTCGTAAAGCACCTCTCAAAAATTGGCAGTACATTCCAACAGAAGTTAGACCATTTTTTGTTAGGACTGTGGCAATTTTAGGTGGAGAATCAAGTGGTAAATCAACATTAGTCAATAAATTAGCCAATGTATTTAATACTACCAGTGCTTGGGAATATGGTCGAGATTACGTTTTTTCCCAGTTAGGTGGGGATGAACGCGCATTACAATATGCAGATTATGATAAAATTGCGCTAGGACATGCACAATATATCGATTTTGCAATCAAACATGCCAATAAAGTTTCATTTATTGATACTGATTTTGTTACAACTCAAGCTTTTTGTAAAAAATATGAAGGTAAAGAACACCCATTCTTACAGGCAATGATTAACAATTACCGTTTTGATCTGGTTATTCTACTTGGCAACAATACGCCATGGGTTGCAGACGGCTTACGTCATTTAGGCAGCCCTAAACAACGTAAAGATTTTCAACAGTTACTTATCTCTATTTTAGAAAAAAATAACATAAAATTTATACAAATAGATTCACCTAATTATGAAGAACGTTATCTATGCTGTATTGATTTAGTTAATCAGCTTATCAACAATGAAGAGTATTAATTATGAATAAATTAAAACAATTTATAATACTTATTGGACGAAATAAATTTTATCCGCTTTTTTGCATATTTTGTGTAACGCTAGCCTTTTTATACACCGATCCATTTAGTCAATTTAATCTTCGTTACACTATTTCCTATATTGGAGCTTTTTGTGGATTGATCTGCGTAATATTATTGGCTAAACGCAAAAATATCGGGAATGTGATGGGTATGTTAGCCAATATTGCCGAATGCTTTGCCAACTTTCTTAACGGTAATATTGGTGCTGGTTTACCAAGTATTTGCTATTTTGGTTCACACATTTATGGCTTACTTAATTGGCAAAAAAATCAAGATAATAATAAAAATGTGAAATCCCGAATCTTAAACGAAAGTAATTTTTTATGGACCTTCATTGTACTCATTGTCGCAGTATTTTTAAATGTTTATATCACCGAATCCCTTGAAGTCAATAATAGTAGTTATCAGCTTATTACTAACTGTTTTATCTTTGGACTAGGGATTGTTGCTCAGTTATTATTGATGATGCGCTATTCGTTTAATTGGTATTTCTGGGTGATATTAAATATATTGGTTATTGGTCTCAACCTTTATACGAATAACATTGTTATTGCTGCACAATATTTAATTTATCTATTTAATGCAATTTATGGCATTTGTGAGTGGAGAAGTTCTGAACAAAAACAATAAAACTGTTTGTAACAAAACTTTAGGTAATGCATAAATTTCAATAAAACAGTCATCCATGTAAGTAGCATGGATGATTTCATATCTATTTGCTGATATTTAAAAAAACTAATAATTTTAATGAATTATCCATTTTAAATAAAAATTTTTAATCAATTATTTATTACTTTTATAATAATTACGATAAAGGTTAAGCATGAATGGATATAACACGATAATACTTAAAGAAAAATTAGCAATATCTAATTGACAAAAAGTCGTTCGCATTATTAAAGGAGCGAAAAATGGCCTACAATAAAGGATCAAGCAGGAAAATATGAATATTCAATCTTGAGTATTAATGACTAAACAAAGTTATCCGTTTATAAAGAGCTTTATTATTCAATATCACCTTTAACGAGCGGAACAAATTTAACCTCCTCTACATTTTTCACAATAAAATTTTCACCACTACGTTTTATTAATTGAAGCACCTGATTGTCTTCATCACCAACAGGAATGATTAAGCGCCCATTATTCGCTAACTGCTCTAAAAGACTTTGTGGTACTTGTGTTGCAGCAGCAGTGACAATAATACCATCAAAAGGACCACGTTCAGACCAACCTAACCAACCATTTCCATGTCGAGTAGAAATATTATGAATGTCCAACTGCTTTAAACGACGTTTAGTATTCCACTGTAAACTTTTAATTCTTTCAACCGAACAAACGTGGTTGACTAATTTGGCCAAAATTGCCGTTTGATAGCCAGATCCAGTACCAATTTCAAGCACTTTAGAATTAGGTTCTAAATGTAATAACTCAGTCATCTTTGCAACTATATAAGGTTGTGAAATGGTTTGTCCACTACCTATTGGTAGAGAACAATTATCATAAGCCTGATGGGATAATGCCTCGTCTATAAAGTGTTCTCGAGGTATAGAGGCAAAAGCGGTTAAAACACGTTCATCTTTGATTCCCTGCTGACGCAATAATTTAATTAAAGACTGCATTTTTAAACTTTGCATATTTATTTACTTATTTCCTATTATCAATTCGCGTATAACACTTGTGGCGTAACATCCTGACGGTAAATAAAAACTCATACTAAGGCTATTATCATCCAGCCATTGCCAGCTAAGTTCTAAAGGATATACAACTATTGAGCGCCTTGCCGTTTCAAGACGCTCTTTTTTAAATAAATCATGAAAACTTGACCACTTTTGTAAACAAATTTGCTCAAATTCAAGTGCTTGAGACATTGTTCCTAGTGGCGAATCGCCCAACATTGGTGCAGTAATAGTGATTTCACGATTTTCCAAACGATGTTGTAATAAATCTAGTTCATCTGTTTTTGCAACAAACCAACTACCGCGCCCTGCAAGTTGTAATATATCCCCATCAAGCACAGTTTTATGCAATTTTTTTTCAATTCGCTGACTGACCATTTCATTAAAAATCACACTTCGTGCTGCTGAAAGGTAAAAACTGCGTTTTTTACGGTCTTTAACGGAAATTTCGCCATTCGCCCATTTGATGGCTTGAGTAATATTATTTTGTTCGCGACCAAAACGCTGTTCGCCAAAATAATTTGGCACACCATTTTGTTTGATTAACGGTAATTTGGTTTCAAGCTCAGATTTATCACTTAGCATTTTTAACGTGATATCAAAATAGTTACCTTTTAAAGAACCTATTTTTAATTTTTTATTATGCCGTGTAATCTTTAAAATCTCACATCCGTCTAAATTAAAAGCCGAAAAATCAGGCGTTACTTGACCTGGCATGTGTAAACTAAACCACTGACGAGTTACCGCTTGACGATCTTTTAATCCTGCATAACTGACTAATTTAGCAGGAATACCAACATATTTAGCTAACTGTTCAGCAACAAATAAAGTATTACAATCACGCTTTTGAAGATAAACCAAGACGTGTTCACCATCACCAGTTAACTCAAATCCAAGATCTTCAGTGACAATAAAATCATCATAATTTTGTTTATATTGTCCTGTTATTGTAGGTTTTCCATAAAAATAATTCAGTTCTGTTAACACGAATGTTACCTATCTTTTAATTTAATTGACTTCAGCTATTTTCGTTAATAATACGACTGCTTCACAGGCTATACCTTCTTTACGTCCGGTAAAACCTAATTGTTCTGTAGTGGTTGCTTTGACACTAATTTGATCAAAATGAACATTAAGATCTTCAGCAATGTTAATTCGCATCTGATCGACATGACCACGCATTTTAGGTTCCTGGGCAATGATCGTCGTATCTAAATTGACAAGTTCAAAACCTTTGTTTTGGATAATGTGATAAACTTTTCTTAATAATATTCGGCTATCAATTCCCTTGTACTGAGGATCGTTATCAGGAAAAAGTTTACCAATATCACCCATTGCTAATGCACCAATTAACGCATCCGTTATTGCATGCAGTACCACATCACCATCAGAGTGAGCAACCAGACCATATTGATAAGGAATTTTCACACCTCCAAGCGTAATGGGACCTTCTCCGCCAAATTTATGAACATCAAATCCATGACCTATTCGCATAGTTCTACCTATTTGTGATTTATGTAGTTAAATAAAAAGTGGCCAACGCCAAGTCCTCAGGTCGAGTAATTTTAATGTTATCGCGACGACATTCAACTAATAATGGATGCCCGCCACAATATTCAATAGCAGAAGCTTCATCAGTAATAGTCATATGATTATCTAAAGCCCGCTGCAAACATGATTTTAGCTCATCTGCTTTAAATAATTGTGGAGTTGCTGCCGCCCATAAATAATTCCTATCTTCTGAACATTCAATAATATTGTCATTATTTTGATAAGAACGTTTTATGGTATCACTGACTCGAGTAGCTAAAATACCGCCTTTTTGTGTATTAAGTACTATATCCATTAATTGTGTTATATCATCATGACAAACACAAGGTCTTGCTGCATCATGAACGAGCGCCCATTGATTATCATTTATTAAATGCAAACCTGCCAATACTGACTCAGCACGAGTTTTACCGCCTATAGTAACTTTTATTTTATCATGCATTGCAACTGCAAGTGTTTTAAATATTACATCTTCGCGGTTAATAACGACAATAACCTGTCTTATTTTAGGATGTGATAACAGTTTATTCAAAGTATGCTCAATGACTGTCATTGAGTCAATTTTCAAATATTGTTTTGGTATTTGGTTGTTCATACGACAACCAATGCCAGCTGCTGGAACAATTGCGACAATATTACTGGTATTATTCACGTTACGCCTTATCGAGATTGCGGGTTGGGATCAATAATAATCCGATAGAAATATTCATTTGGCTTTACCATACCTAAATGGCTACGCGCACGCTCTTCTATCGCTTCAGAACTGCGTTGCAAATTATTAATTTCGGCAAACATTTGTTCATTACGATCTTTTAATTGTGCGTTTTGGTCATGAAGATCAGCCAACACTTGTAGATTATCTTGGTAATCATAAACGTTGTTTTTGCCATACCATAGCGAGTATTGCAAATAACCAAGTACAATAAGTAGTATTAAAGGCAATTTCCATCTAATCATGAAATTAATCTATTCGCTTATTTAGATACATTTAACGGGTTTTGGTAAGCCTGCAAGTTTAGTAGCTTGTTTAGCAGGACCCTCTGGGAATAACTTATATAAATAACGACTATTACCCTTTTCAATACCAAATTTTTTTTCCATCGCTCTTACTAATGCTCTAATCGCTGGCGATGTTTTATACTCTAAATAAAAATCACGGACAAATAAAATCACTTCCCAATGTGCATCTGTTAATTCGATAGACTCCTTTTCTGCCAACAAAGGAACCAAATCAGCAGTCCAATCCTGCCAATTTTTTAAATAACCATTATCATCAGTTTGTATTTGCTCTAACATTTTTGTAAACACGCATTTTTATTTGCGCCATATTATACCTGTTAAAATAAATTCCAACACTATTTTGATAGTAAAAGCACCATATTTACACTAATTACCACTAAATTTGATGAAATTTAAAGCAAACGATTAAAAAAATCAAAATACCTATTTACAAATGAGTAAGTCTACTTTAATATGCACAGCCATTGCGGAAGTGTGGCTGAGCGGTTGAAAGCACCGGTCTTGAAAACCGGCGAGGGGCGACCCTCCCAGAGTTCGAATCTCTGCGCTTCCGCCATCTTTCCTAAATAGGAAGCGATTAGTTACAATTCAAAAATTAAAATATCATCTTGTTATAAAATAATATCACTTAGTATTAATTTCAAATATACAGCATTATTTATTCTAATCATAACTTAATTATTTCCTTCAAAAACAATATGTAATTTCAACTAATCACAATAAACGACATTAACAACAAGTTACCTAATAATAATCCCTAATAATGGCTCAATTTACGTTTGTAAAAATGTCCATATCTTATTTTTTCACTGGCTATAAATCGTGAATGGTGATTTTATCAAACTCCATTAAGGCTAATGGATTTATAATCTTATTGAGAAAGTTTAATTTCAAACTTATTTGTTACTGCATTCTGATGTAAAACACAATCAGCGAACTCTTCAATATTTGATCTCAACTCATAAATCTTGCTTTGAGAAGTCCAATAATAACTAAGTTCGAACAATTCAGAATATAGTCTATCTACCACCTGTTTAAAATTTTGTTCATTAATTACATTTCTGACATACCTGATTTCATACCTGCAATTTTTATTTAACACAAACTTTCGAAGTGTGTAAGCTAGATTCCTATCATGTTCTATTTTACCGTAAACCAATATGAATATTTTTTGCATGTCATTTAATCCAATTGATATGGGTATAGTATCTTCAGGCGTATTGTCGAAAGGAGACAAATTTCCAATTTTGTTGCTAAGTGATACGCAATAAATATCAATGCTATTTATATCGCTAAATTTACCTGTTCTCGCAATTATTTGCTTAACACGTTTACTGCCATTACTATGTATATTGGATATTTCATCGTCTGACATGAATATACAAAAGGCGAGAATAGACCTCTCTAATATCATTATTAAATATGAATTTTGACCCTGATCATAACAGCCATTATTATTCAATTCTCACCGTGCTTTGATTTCCATACCAGACATAAATGAGTTTATTCACTTTAACAGTACCAAAAACAACAGGAATTTCAGTGCCCTCTTTGGATGTCCCC